>DATENJ010000381.1:0-4117 GCA_035275125.1 Actinomycetes bacterium
GAGCGCATGGGGCCCGAACATCCCCGACCCCGTGCCTCGTGAGCGCATGGGGCCCGAACCCCCCGACCCACCGTGCCAGCTCCCCGCACCCGGACCCCATTCCTCCGACTCACCGTGCCGGCTCCCCGCACCGGGACCCCAACCCCCCGACCCACCGCCCCGGGGAAGCCCAGACCCCGGCGACCCGGCTGCTGTGCTCGCGGCGTTGTGCTAGAGGCCGACCGAGCGGGCGATCAGGATGCGCATGATCTCGCTGGTACCCTCGCCGATCTCGAGAACCTTGGCGTCGCGGTAGAAGCGGGCGACGGGGAACTCCTCCATGTAGCCGTAGCCGCCGTGGACCTGGACGGCTTCGCGGGCTGAGGTGACGGCGGCTTCGGAGGCGTACAGCTTGGCGATGGCGGCCTCGCGGCCGAACGGCTGGCCGGCGTCGAGCTTGGCCGCGGCCCGTTGCCAGGCCAGGCGGGCGGTGTGGGCTCTGACCTCCATGTCGGCGATCTTGAAGGCGACCGCCTGGAACCCGGCGATCGGCTGGCCGAAGGCCTGGCGCTCGCTGGCGTACTTGGTGGACTCGTCGACGCAGCCCTGGCAGAGGCCGGTGGCCAGGGCGGCCACGGCGATGCGGCCCTCCTCCAGGGTGCGCAGGAAGTTGGCCAGGCCGGCGCCTCGTTCGCCGAGGGTGTTGGCCACCGGCACCCGGCAGCTCTCGAAGACCAGCTCGCGGGTGTCGGAGGCGTGCCAGCCGACCTTGCTGTAGGTGCGGCCGACCCGGTACCCGGGGGTGCCGGTGGGCACGATGATGTTGGTGATCTCGTTGCGGCCGTCGGGCCGCTGGCCGGTCACGGCGGCCACGGTGACCAGGCCCGAGCGGTCAAGGCCGGCGTTGGTGATGAACGCCTTGGTGCCGTCGATCACCCACTCGTCGCCCTCGACGGTGGCCTTGGTGGACAGGGCGGCGGCGTCGGACCCGCCGGCCGGCTCGGTGAGCCCGAAGGCTCCCAGCCGCTCCCCGGTGGCCAGCGGGCGCAGCCACCGCTGGTGCTGTTCGGGGGTGCCGTAGCGCCAGATCGGCATCGCCCCCAGCCCGACCGCCGCCTCCAGGGTGATGGCCACCGACGAGTCGACTCTGGCCAGCTCCTCGATGGCCAGACACAAGGTGGTGTAGTCGGCGCCCATGCCGCCGACCTCCTCGGGGAACGGCAGCCCGAACAGGCCCATGCCGGCCATCTGGTCGAGCACCACCGGGTCCAGCGCGCCGGCCCGGTCCATCGCCTCCGCCCTTGGGGCCACCACCTCCTCGGCGAAGGCCCGGACGATCTTGCGGAACTCTTCCTGCTCTGGGGTCAGCTCGAAGTCCATCGGCACTCCCTTGTGGGATGGAACGGCCAGTTCGGGCGCCTCGTGGGCGACCCGGCCATGCTAACCGCCGCCGCCGTCCCGAGGGTCGTACTCGAGGGCGAGCAGGGCCAGGTCGTCGGCGTGGCGGCCCTCGGCGTGGCGGTCGACCAGCTCGACCAGCTGGTCGAGGGCCTCGGTCAGCGAGTCGGCGGCGACCGCCTGCTCGAACACCGAGCGGTCGAGGAACTCGCCGGCGTCGTTGCGGGCCTCGACCAGGCCGTCGGTGTAGCAGATCAGGCGGTCACCGGGGCGCAGGTGGCCCTGGCTCTCGTTGGCCTGGGTGCCGAGGCCGAGGGGGGCGGCCACCTGGACGAGGCGGGGGCCGGCGCCAAGGGGGGCGGGGTGGCCGGCCGAGGCGAGCAGGATGCGGCCGTCGGGGTGGACCCGGCCGGCCAGCGCGGTCACGAAGTCCTCGTCGCCGCCTTCGCGGGCGACCAGCCGGTCGAGGCGGTTGAGGATGCGGGCCGGACCGGCGCCCTCGCCGGCCAGGCTGCGGAAGGCGCCCTTGAGGACGGCGGCCAGTGAGCTCGCCTCCAGCCCCTTGCCGCGGGCGTCGGCCAGGATGAAGGCCAGGCCGCGCTCGTCCAGCTCGACCACGTCGTAGAAGTCGCCGCCGATCTGGGCAAGGCCACTGGCCGACTGGTACCTGACCCCGACCTGGAACCCGGCCACCCAGGGCGGCGGGGTGATCAGCAGCAGGGCCTGGACCTGCTCGAGGACCTCGGTCTGGGCCCGCACCCGCTCGGACCCGGAGATGGCCCTGGCACCGAGGCTGGCGAAGCTCTCGGAGGCCTCCAGGGCCTGGGCGGACAGCTTGGGGTCGCGCTTCCAGGCGAGCACGATGGTGCCGAGCTGCTCGCCGGCCCGGTCGAGCAGCGGCAGCCATAGCAGGCTGCTGAGGCCGCGGGCCTCCAGCATCGGCGCCTCCGGCTCGGTCGAGGAGCGCACGCTGACCCGCCGGGTCACGGTCATGAAGGCGGCCGGGAAGCTGGCCCTCGGCAGCCGCACCGGCATCGCCGGGACCTCGGGGTCGCGGGCCTGGCCGACGGTCACCATCATGTCGCCCTGGCGGCGGTAGACGGCGGCCACGTTGGCCGCGTACAGCGTCCGGGCCGAGCGGGCGAGCAGGTCGTAGGCCTCCTCCGGCTCCAGGCCGGCGGCCAGCGACCCGGCCATCCGGATGGTGTCGGCGGCCCGCTCCAAGGCCGACTGCTCGCGCTGGGCGGCGCCCCAATTGACCAGGGCGAACAACGTGGCCAGGGCGATCAGGAGCAGGCGGATGAACAGCTGGTCGCCGACCAGCTTGCCGGTCCAGATCCCGAGGGCGCCGGCCGCGACCAGGGTGACCAGGCCGACGGCGATGACCTGGCTGCGGCGGTTCGACAGGCGGCTGGCCAGCAGCGGGGCCAGGACCAGGAAGCCGCCGAGGACCACTCCGGAGGTCAGCAGCTCGGCCAGGGACACGACGGCGATGACCAGGTACGGGAGCAGCCAGCCGCGGGTCGCCGCGACCATCCGGGTACCGGCCGTGACCGGCCTGGCCGCCTCCTGCACGTGCGCTCCTCCCCGCCTGGCTTGCCCGACGGAGCCTGAAGGATCCAGCGGCCCACGACAAGACGGAGCTTGCTCTAGGATGACCGCTCTGACCGATCCCGAGGAAAGGCTTCCCTGGCATGCGAACGCTGGTCACGGGCGGTTCCGGCTTCATCGGCTCGGCGGTGGTCGACCGCCTCGCCGGCCACGGGCACCAGGTGACGGTGGTCGACGACCTGTCGACCGGGCGGCGGGAGAACCTGGCCGACGCGCTGGCCTCCGGGCGGGTCGAGCTGGCCGAGGTCGACCTGGCCGGCCCGGAGCTGGCCGGGGTGGTCGCCGGGGCGCGCCCAGAGGTCGTCTACCACCTGGCCGCCCAGATCGACGTCCGCCGCAGCGTCAGCGACCCGCTGCACGACGCCCGGGTCAACGTCCTCGGGACCATCGCGCTGGCCAAGGCGGCCCTTGCCGCCGGCTGCCGGCGGCTGGTCTTCGCCAGCTCCGGGGGGACGGTGTACGGCGAGCCCGACCCGTCGGCCCTGCCGATCGACGAGCGCTACCCGCCCCGGGTCACCAACCCCTACGGGGTGTCCAAGCGGTCGGCCGAGGACTACCTGGCCAGCTTCGCCGAGCTGCACGGGCTGGAGCCGGTCAGCCTGCGCCTCGGCAACGTCTACGGGCCCCGGCAGGATCCCCACGGCGAGGCCGGGGTGGTGGCCATCTTCTGCAACCGGCTGCTGGCCGACGAGCCGGTGACGATCTTCGGCGACGGCCGCCAGACCCGCGATTATGTGTTCGTGGAGGACGTCGTCGACGCGTTCATGGCCGGGGGCGAGCACCCGGACGCGCCCGGGGCCCGGGTCAACATCGGCACCGGGGTCGAGACGTCGGTGCTGGAGCTGTACGACGCCCTGCGGCAGGTCGCCGGGTTCGGCGCCGACCCCACCTTCGCCCCGGCCCGGCCGGGTGAGCTGGCCCGGATCGCGCTGGACTGCTCCGAGGCCGGGCGGGTCCTCGGCTGGGCGCCCAAGGCCGACCTGGCCGGCGGGCTGGCCCGCACCTGGGCCTGGGCGTTCCAGGAGGTCAACGCCGGGAGCGTCGGCGGGTGACACCCCGGTGACGGAGGGGTCCGGGGAACCCCGGAGGGGTGCCTCGGTGAATTCCCTGGTCCGGGTGGAGGTGGCCG
>DATENJ010000382.1:0-2843 GCA_035275125.1 Actinomycetes bacterium
GAGGGGGCGAACGCCTGGAAGCGTCGCTTGTCCAAGACGTCGCTGGTGAAGGCCAGCTTGTAGCGCTCGTCGCCGCCGAGCAGGTCGACCCGCCCGACCCCGCTCCCGAAGGCGTGCTCGATCACCCGGGAGAGCAGGACCATCCCTGGCGAGCAGCGCTCGAACGCCGGGTCGTAGCCGCCCTTGAGGTAGTAGAGGGTCCCGCCCGTCTCCAGCAGCACCATAGTGGCCAGTGCCTGGCCGTCCAGGCGCAGGAAGGCGATCCGGAGCCAGCCCTGGCCGGCCGCCCAGCGCGCCACCTCCTGGTAGAAGCGGAGGGTCTGGGGCTTCGAGGAGATGGCCGTACCCTCGGCCCCTTTCCAGCCGGACGCCTCGACCCGGAACGCCTCGGTGAGCAGGTCCTCCAGCCGCTCGGCGCCGTCGGCGATCTCCAGCTCGACCCGGCCCTCGCGCTCCAGCCGCCGCCGGGCGCGCCCGAGCTGCGAGCGGCGGTTCCGGCTCAGCCGCTCCCGGGCGAAGGTCTCCCAGGTCCCGGTGATGGTCACGTACGGCGACCGCTCCAGCGTCCGCTCCAGCACCTGGTAGCCGGCCGCGGAGGCGGCGTCCCGGTACAGCGCCAGCTCCGGCGAGGAGGCGTCGACGAAGCCAAGCGACAGCTCGAAGGGGCGGCGCTCGAACAGGGTCGCGGCCAGCTCGGCGGCGGCGTCGTGGCCGGCCGCGACCATGCCGAACTGCGGGGTGTGCCAGTTGCTGGCCGACAGCCGGCGCCCCAGCCGCTGGTACAGCGGGATCAGGGCGACCAGGGCGTCGGCCCGGTCGTGGTCGCGGAGGGTGAGGATCTCGAGGCGGCCGCTGCCGAACGCGTCCCACCAGGCGCGCGTCCAGGCCGGCCTGAGGAAGGGGGCGGCGTTGGTGGTCTCTGCGAGCCGCTCCCACTCTTCCGCGATGGCGCCGACCGAGCTGTGCACCTCGACTCGGAGCGGCCGATGCGTCAAGGCTCGATCACCCACCCGGCAAATGCTGCCAGCCCGGCGGTTGCAAACGCAAAGAGTCGCCGAAACGGGTGTCCGGGTGGCGCCTGACGCTCGTCAGGATCGTGAACTTTGCTGAGTAATTGCCACTCGGCCGCGCGCGACGAGGGATACACGGATACAATTCAGCTCGCCACCGGCTGACCAGGGGGGTGTCAATCAGTGCAGCGGCGGCCGCAAGACTGGGACGCAGGGCCTAGCGTCATCGACGCATTGCTCCGCCACAAGTGGCTGGTCGCGCTTGCGGTGCTGCTCGGCCTGGTCGCCGCCTACGGGTGGTCGGCCCGCCAGCCGGAGCGCTACGAGGCGACCCTGCAGCTGTTCGCGGACCCGAGCGCGCAGACCAACAGCGACGCCGACCCCAACCGGATCCTCCGCAACCATGTTGAGCGGCTCAACTCCGCCGCCGTGCTGAACCAGGCGGTGGACATGAGCGACCGCCCGATCACCCGCGGCCAGCTCAAGAGCAGCCTCAGCATCGAGGCGTCCGGGGACGCCGACCTGCTCACCATCCGGGTCCTTGACGCCACCCCTGAAGGCGCCAAGTACCTGGCCGAGCTGATGCCCCGGGCCTACCAGCGGACGCTGAGCCAGCGGGCCAGGCTGCGGATCGACGAGCTCCAGCGGACCCAGAACCAGCTCGAGACCGAGCTCGACCGGATTGACAACACGCTCAAGGCCAAGCCCGGCGACCAGAGCCTGGAGGCCGACAAGACGGCGGTGCAGCGGGACCTCGAGACGGCCGCGACGGCCAAGCAGCAGGCCCAGCAGTCCGGTACCGACACGCTGAACACTCTCGGCGGCCTCGACGACGACGCGGTGGTCTCCGACGAGCCGGCGCAGCCGCAGCCCAAGCGGGCGGCGGCCGTGGGGGCGCTGCTCGGCCTGGCCATCAGCGTCGCCCTGGTGTCGTGGCGGACCGGGCAGCAGCTGCGCGCGGGCACCGCCACCGGCGCCCAGCCGGCCGAGATCCCCGAGGAGGTCAGCCGCGACCTGGCCATCCTGGCCGAGGCCGACGCCCCCGCCCCCGCCAACGGGCAGCCGCCGGGCGACCTGCGGCTGCTCGACACGGTCTCCCAGGAGCTGGCCCGGCCCGAGCCTCCCTGGCGGCGCAACCGCCAGCCCCGCGACCGCAAGGTGGCGCCCCCCAAGGCCAAGGCGACCGAGGTCCGTGGGCCGGCCGGCGGGATCAACGACTTCAACCAGCTGACCGCGTCGATCCAGCGGATCTTCCGCTCGCTTGAGGGCCACCGCTACCGGCTGTACGAGCAGAACGTGCCCCAGATGGCGGCCGACGACATCGCCAACTGGTTCCCGGTCGACCTGGCCGTGATCCTGCTCGAGAACGACCAGGGCATGCTCCAGGTGGCCGGCGGGGTCGGCCTGAGCTCGTTCGAGGAGCACATGACCATCGAGGACAACCGCGAGCTGCTGCTCCAGGTGGTCGAGATGGGCTCCAAGCTGGTCGACGAGGAGGAGCGCAGCCGCCTGGCCGCCGCCAATGTGCCCGGCAGCCAGGCCGAGACCCTGATCGTGGTGCCGCTCATCTACGACCAGGTGGCCTTCGGCATGCTGCTGATGGGCCAGCGGGGTGGCGGGGCCAAGCAGCCGGCCCTTGTCGAGGGGGACGTCGACCGGGTCCGCGCCTGGGCCAGGGACATCTCGCCGTACCTGCGGGCCTGGCTGCTGCTGCGCTACCTCAAGCTGCGGCTGCGCATGGTGCAGTAGCGGTAGGCGGCCTCGAGGGCCCGCAGGTTGTGCCGCTCGGCGAACCGCTCCTCGTACAGCCGTCGCGCCGCCGCGCCGGCCTGG
>DATENJ010000383.1:0-2686 GCA_035275125.1 Actinomycetes bacterium
GTTGGCCTCCATCTGGCGGTAGATCTCCAGCTGGACGGCCTCGGGGTCGCGGATGTTGGAGAAGCGGGACTGGCCGTGCTCCCCCGCCGACTCGAGCAGCAGGTCGCCGGCGCCGATCATCCGCTCGAACAGCGACTGGGAGAAGGTGACGTCGTTGATCCGCTCGAGGGGGATCTCGCGGCCGAACTTGGCCACCACCCCGGAGCGGAAGATCAGCCGCTCGGTGGTGAGCACGAAGTGGGTGGTCGCCCAGCGCAGCACCCGGCCGACCACGGTGGCCAGCAGCACGGCCAGGCCGAGCACCCCGATGGCCATCCGGGCCGGCTGCTGGAGGTCGCCGGCCGGCATGACCACCCAGGCCGCCCCGACCCCGACCACCACCGCGACCGTCAGCAGCACCGGCACGGCCAGGGTCAGCCAGTGTGGCCGCAGGTCGTAGATCAGCTCCTCGTCCTGGGACAGCAGCCGCTCCGGGAACGCCAACCTTCCCTCCTCTGAGGCCGCGCCGTTGTGGATTCGCAACCAGCGTCATGGATGGTAGACGTCGCCGGGCTGCCGTGGCCCGGTTTGGCACGGGGGGCCAGGACGATGCGACGCCTGACGGCGGGTCTGGCTTGCTTCGGGCTGCTCTTCGCCCTGGCCGGCTGCGCCGACCCGGCCCCCGGCGACCAGGCCGCCGGCGAGGCGGCCCCGACCACCACCACGAGCCAGGCCGCCCGCCCCCAGGCGGCCCCGGTCAAGCAGCGCGACAGCCACCTCAGCGGCCGCCACGTCAACCTGGCCGTCTACTACCTGCGCAGCTACAAGGGCCGGCGCTACCTGGCCCCGGAATGGCACCCGGTCCCCTACACCAGGGCGGTGGCCGTGGCCGCGGTGAGCGAGCTGCTCGACGGCGAGCCCTACTGCCCCGGGTCGCGGCGGCCCTTCCCGGCCGGCGCCCGCCTCCACGGCGTGCAGATCGACAAGGGGACGGCCACCGTCGAGCTGTCCGGCACCCGGCTGGCCGGCCAGCCGAGCGCGGCCAGGCGCTGGCCGCTCCAGGCCCTTGTCCACACCCTGACCCAGTTCCCGACGGTGCGGCGGGTGCTGGTCCGGGCCGACGGCCGGCCCGTGTCCAAGGCGGTGGGCCGCGACGGCGCCCTGCGGCTGGCCCCGATCGCGCTGGCCGAGCCGGCCCCCGGGGCCCTGGTCAAGGGCGACCAGCTGGTGGTCAAGGGCGAGGCCAGCGTGTACGAGGGCACGGTCAGCCTGCGCCTGCGCGACGACCACGGGCAGGTCATGGCCCAGGGCCACGCCACCGCCGCCGAGGGCGCCCCGGGCCGGGGGCCGTTCTCGGGCCTGCTCAGCTTCACCCCGCCGGCCTCCCCCCACTCCTGGACGGTGGAGGCCTTCGAGGTCTCGGCCGAGGACGGCGCGATCGTCTACTCGGTCCAGCTCCCGGTCTGGGTGGGCCGCTAGCCCGACCCGAACGCCGCGGACTGGACATCGCCCGGCGGGTCGGTCATGATCCGCGGCTGACTTAGGCGAGGCTAATTCACATCTGGAAGGGAGGGGCGGTGCGCCCAGAGGTGGCGGCCGACGAGACCGCCGTCACCACCCTGCTCAACTGCTGGCTGCGCGAGACCGGGTCGGAGGCGACCGGGACCGTCCGCCTGGAGCGGCTCGGCCTTGAGCTGGCCACCCCGGTGCGGTACCGGTCGGCCACCGGCCAGCACGTCTACCGGCTGCCGGCCACCCTGGCCCGGCCCACGGGCCAGCCCGTCCCGCTCGACCATGTCACCCTGGCCACCCTGCTCGGCAAGGAGCTGACCCTCGGGGGAAGGGGCCAGGCCCGGATGGGCGAGTTCGTGACCGCGGTGGCCGCCTCGACCGCCAACACGGCCACCTTCCTGGCCGGGCCCGGCCAGCCCGCCCCTGGGCCCGAGGTCGCCTCGACGCCGTTCCTGGCCGCCGAGCAGTCCCTGGCCGCCGGGCACCCGCTGCACCCGGCGGCCAAGAGCCGCCAGCCCATGACCCCCGACGAGCTGCGCCGCTACGCCCCCGAGCTGGGGGCGGCGTTCCCGCTGCACTGGTTCCGGGCCGACCGCGGGCCGCGCTGGCCCCCGACCTGGCCGAGGTGCTGCTGACCGAGCCGCCCGAGTGGCTCTGCCAGCTCCTCTGGGCCGGGCTGTTCGTCGGCCACCTGCGCCACCTGGCCGACCTGGCCGAGGACCACCTCGGGGTGGGCGAGCGGCGCTTCTGGACGATGGCCCGGGCGGCCGTCCTCGGCAACCAGGACCGGTTCCCGGAGCTGGCCGACCGCTTCAAGACCTTCGACCTGCTGACCCCCCGGTTCGCCAAGATCTGCCTCAACCGCAACCGGCTGCTGCAGGACGGCTACGCCGACCGGCCCGAGCGGCCCCACGCCGCCACCTTCGGCACCGTCCGCAACGCCCTCGACGAGGTCGCCGAGCCGTGACCTGGCTGGCCGCCGACGACCTGCTCGGCCCCGGGCAGGTCGAGCTGGACCTCCAGCTCAAGCTGGCCGGCGAGCGGCTCGGCGGCGCCAGCCTGGCCGTGGCCGCCTCGGCCCTGCTCGAGGGCTACAGCTGGGTCCTGGCCCGGCCCCTGTTCGCCGCCATGGCCACCGGCACCCCAGCCCCCGACCTGGCCGCCGGCAACGTGCTCCTGGCCTTCGGGGAGGGGC
>DATENJ010000384.1:0-19729 GCA_035275125.1 Actinomycetes bacterium
GCCGGGGTCGAGGCCCTCGGCCGGGCCGCCGGCGTCGACCTCGGCCTTCGAGCCGAACGGCTCGGCGTCGAGGAGTTCGCCGCCCTGGCCCAGCAGGTCAAGAGTCGCTTTTGAACCGATCGCCGGCCACGGCTACCATGCCCGGGCATCGACGTCGGGGAGGGACGCTCGTGGGCAGTTCGCAACGCCAGCAGTCCGACACGTCCCCATCGGCGCTGCGGGCCCGTGCCGCGGCCAAGGTCAACCTGGGCCTGTACGTCGGGCCGGTGCGGGCCGACGGCCGCTACCATGAGGTCGTTTCGGTGCTCCAGTCGATCGCCCTCTGGGACGAGCTCGAGGTCGAGGTCGTGCCCGAGGGGCTGGGCCTTGAGGTCGAGGGCGGCGGCCTGCCCGCCGACGAGACCAACCTGGTCCTGGTCGCGGCCCGCGAGCTGGCCCGGCGCTCCCGGGACCTGCCCGGGGCCCGCTTCCGGCTCCGCAAGGGCATCCCGGTCTCGGCCGGCCTCGGCGGGGGCAGCGCCGACGGGGCGGCCGCCCTGATCGCCCTCGACCGGCTGTGGGGCCTGCACCTGCCGGCGGTCAACCTCCACACCATGGCCGCCGAGGTCGGCTCGGACGTGCCCTTCTGCATCGCCGGCGGGTCGGCCGTGGCCAGCGGCCGCGGGGACAAGATCCGCGAGGTGCCGAGCAAGGGCAGCAGCTGGTGGGTCGTGGGCATCGACCACGAGCGCCTGGCCACCCAGGACGTCTATGACCACTTCGACGAGCTCGGCCTGGCCACCCCGCTGCAGGACCGCTGGCCCGACGACCTGCTGGCCGCGCTGGCCGCCGGGGACGTCCGGCGGCTCGGGCTGACCCTCTACAACGACCTGGAGCCGGCCGCCTTCGACCTGCTGCCCGGCCTGGCCAAGTCCAAGCAGCGGCTGCTCGAGGCCGGGGTCCTCGGGGCGATCATGAGCGGCAGCGGCCCGACGATGCTCGGGCTGTGCGCCGACGAGGACCAGGCCACCCAGGTGGCCAGGGCCGTCCGGTCCGGCTTCGCCCGGGTCGAGGTCGCCCGCGGGCCGGTCCCGGGCGTCACCTTCGGGTAACCTCGGGACCAGCCATGGCGGGTGGTGTAATGGCAGCACGGCGGCCTTTGGAGCCGTCAGGTCAAGGTTCGAGTCCTTGCCCGCCAGCTCCCAGGATCATCGAGGAACGGGGGACCCGATGGGCGAGAGCCTGACCGTTGTCGTGCTCGCCGCCGGGGAAGGCAAGCGCTTCCGCTCGGCCCTGCCCAAGCCGCTGCACCCGGTCGCCGGCCGGCCGCTGCTCTGGCACGTGCTGGCGGCCGCGGCCCCGCTCAAGGCCGACCGGACGGTGGTGGTCGTCGGCAACGGCGCCGACCAGGTAACCGAGGCCGTCGACGGGTTCGACCTCGGCCCGGTCTCCTTCGCCGTCCAGGCCGCCCAGCGCGGCACCGGCGACGCCCTGGCCACCGCCGTGCCGCTGCTGGAGCGGGACGGCGACGTGCTGGTCCTGTCCGGCGACACCCCGCTGGTCACGGCCGAGCTGCTGGAGGGGCTGCTGGAGGCCCACCGCTCGGCCAGGGCGACCGCCACCCTGCTCACCTCCACCCTCGGCGACCCGACGGGCTACGGCCGGGTGCTGCGCGACCCCGGCGGCGCGGTCACCGGGATCGTCGAGGAACGCGACGCCACCGCGGAGCAGCGCCAGCTCCGCGAGGTCGGCGTCGGCATGTACGTGTTCCGCCGGCCAGCCCTCGACGGCCTGGCGGCGCTCCGGCCCGACAACCACCAGGGCGAGTACTACCTGCCCGACCTGGTGCCCCAGATCCTGGCCGGCGGGGGGCTGGTGGCCACCGCCGAAGGGCCCGAGGACGAGGCCAGGGGGGTCAACGACCGCGTCGAGCTGGCCGCGGCCGAGGCGCTGCTGCGCCGCCGGCTGCTGGAGCGGCTGATGCTGGGCGGGGTGACCGTCACCGACCCGGCGACCACCTTCGTGGACGCCGACGTCGAGGTCGGCCAGGACACCGTGCTGGCCCCCCTCACCTTCCTGGAGGCCGGGACCCGGATCGGGGCCCGCTGCCGGCTCGGGCCCAACGTGCGCCTGGTCGACTGCAGCGTCGGTGACGACGCCACCGTCAGCCAGGCCGTCGCGCTGTCCTCGACCATCGGCCCGGGGGCGGTGGTCGGCCCGTTCGCCTCCCTGCGCCCCGGGACCGAGCTGGCCGAGGGCGCCAAGGCCGGCACCTTTGTCGAGGTCAAGAACTCGGTGGTCGGCCCCGGGTCCAAGGTCCCGCACCTCAGCTACGTCGGCGACGCCGACATCGGCGCCGGGGCCAACGTCGGCGCCGGCACCGTGTTCGTCAACTACGACGGCGCCCGCAAGCACCGGACAACCGTCGGCGACGGCGCCTTCATCGGATCGGATACCATGCTGGTAGCCCCCGTCACGGTCGGGAACGGGGCCCAGACCGCCGCCGGTTCGACGATCACCAAGGACGTACCGCCCGACGCCCTCGCCATCGAACGCTCCGACCAGCGGACGATCGAGGGCTGGGCAGCCAGGCGCCGCCGGCAGAGGACCAGGGAGTGACGGGGAGGCGACGGTGAGCAACGGTGTGACGCCCAAGCAGGTGGAAGCGCTTGGGCGCAGGCACCTGATGCTGTTCGCGGGGAGGGCCAGCAAGGCGCTGGCCAACGAGGTGGCCGGTCACCTCGGGATCGAGTGCGGCTCGGTCGAGGTCCGGGACTTCGCCAACGGCGAGACCTACGCCCGGTTCGGGGAGAGCGTGCGCGGCACCGACGCGTTCGTCATCCAGACCCACAGCGCGCCGGTCAACGAGCGGATCATGGAGCAGCTGATCATGATCGACGCCCTCAAGCGGGCGTCGGCCAAGCGGATCAGCGCCGTCGTCCCCTACTACGGCTACTCGCGGCAGGACAAGAAGGGCCGCGGCCGCGAGCCCATCTCGGCCAAGCTGGTGGCCGACATGCTCGACACCGCCGGGGCCGACCGGCTCATCACCATGGACCTGCACTCCGGGCAGATCCAGGGGTTCTTCGACGGGCCGGTCGACCACCTGACGGCCATGCCGGTGCTGGCCGAGCACATCCGCAACAGCTGCGAGGGCCGCGACCTGGTGGTGGTCGCGCCCGACGCCGGGCGGGTCAGGACGGCCGAGAAGATGGCCGGGACCCTCGGCGCCCCGCTGGCCTTCCTGCACAAGCGGCGCAGCCGCACCGAGGCCCACAAGGTCGAGGTCCGCGAGGTGGTCGGCGAGGTCGACGGCCGCCAGTGCGTGCTGATCGACGACATGATCGACACCGCCGGCACCATCGTCCAGGGGGCCGAGGTGCTGATGGCCAGCGGCGCCGAGCGGGTGACGGCCGCCGCCACCCACGGGATCTTCTCCGGCCCGGCCATCGACCGGCTCAAGAACGCCCCCATCGGCGAGGTCGTGGTCACCAACACCGTGCCCCTGCCCGAGGACCAGACGCTCGACAAGATCCGGGTGCTTTCGGTGGCCGGCATCGTCGCCGACGCCATCCGGGCGGTGTTCGAGGACGCCAGCGTCTCCGAGATCTTCAACGACCAGAACCAGCTCTAACGGCTGTTTGCGGCTCCAGTGGGGCGTCAATGCTGTAGGTGACGCATTCCCGTCCTCGAACAGGAGGAGCACGTGGCAGGCGAGCTGAACGGCAAGACCATCGCGTTCCTGGCAACCGACGGCGTCGAGCAGGTTGAGTACACCGGGCCCCGCAAGGCGGTCGAGCAGGCCGGCGGCACCGCCCACCTGGTGTCGCTGGAGCCGGGCGAGATCCAGGGCTTCAACCACCTCGACAAAGGCGACACCTTCCCGGTCGACAAGGCCGTTTCCAAGACCAGCGCCGACGAGTACGACGGGCTGGTCCTCCCCGGCGGGGTCGCCAACCCCGACTTCCTGCGCAACGACCCCGACGCCGTGCGGTTCGTGCGCTCGTTCTTCGAGGCCGGCAAGCCGGTGGCCTCGATCTGCCACGGCGCCTGGACGCTGGTCGAGGCGGGCGTGGTCAAGGGCCGCACGCTGACGTCCTGGCCGAGCATCCGGACCGACGTGGAGAACGCCGGCGGGACCTGGGTCGACGAGGAGGTCCACACCGACCGCGGCCTGGTCACCAGCCGCAAGCCCGACGACCTGCCGGCCTTCAACGCCAAGCTGGTCGAGGAGTTCGCCGAGGGCGTCCATCCCGAGCAGGCCCAGGCCACGGCGAGCGCCTGAGCTGGCGGCGATGGCCAAGCCGGTCGCGGTGCTTGACGTCGACGGCACGCTGGTCGACACCAACTACCACCACGCCATCGCCTGGTACCGGGCGTTCCGCGAGCACGGGCTGACCCTGCCGGTGTGGCGGGTCCACCGCCACATCGGCATGGGCGGCGACCAGCTGGTCGCCGCCCTGGCCGGCCAGCGGGTCGAGGACCGCCAGGGCGACAGCATCCGGGCGGCCGAGACCGCCCTGTACGCCGGCCTGATCGGCGAGGTGCAGCCGTTCGCCGACGCCCGCCGGCTGCTGGAGCTGCTGGACGGGCGCGGGCACCGGCTGGTCCTGGCCAGCTCGGGCAAGCGCGACGAGGTCGACCACTACCTGGACCTGCTGGACGCCCGCGACCTGGTCGAGGCCTGGACGACCTCGGCCGACGTCGAGCGGACCAAGCCCGACCCCGACCTGGTGGTCACGGCCATCGGCAAGGTCGGGGGCGGGGAGGCGGCGATGGTCGGCGACTCGACCTTCGACTGCCAGGCCGCCGGCCGGGCCGGGGTCCCCACCGTGGCCATCCTGACCGGCGGCTTCTCCGAGCAGGAGCTGCGCCAGGCCGGCGCCGGGTGGGTCTTCGAGTCGCTGACCGAGCTGTGCGAGCGGCTCGACGAGACCCCGCTGGCCAAGGTTTGACCGTCAGCATCTCGGGCTAGACGGTCCCGACGACGGAACTCCACAGAACTCCACAGGAAGAGGGTGCGACGCCAATGCCCAAGACGGCCCGCGACGTCATGACCCCGAACGCCGAGTGCGTCGGGGAGAACGAGACCCTGCTCGACGCGGCCAAGCGGATGGCCGACCGCGGCTACGGGTCGATGCCGATCTGCGGCGAGGACAACCGCCTCAAGGGCATGCTCACCGACCGTGACATCGTCGTGAAGGCGCTGGCCAAGGGCAGGGACCCGGCCTCGACCCGTGCCGGTGAGCTCGGCGAGGGCAAGCCGGTGACGGTCGGGGCCGACGACTCGCTCCGCGATGCGCTCAGGACGATGGCCCAGTACAAGGTCCGCCGCCTGCCGGTGATCGACGGCCACGACCTGGTCGGCATCATCGCGGTGGCCGACATCGCCCGGGAGCTCGACGACGACGACTCCAAGGGCGACCTCATCGAGGCCATCTCCACGGGCCCAGCCCAGAGCTGACGACCGACGGGACCCGCCGCCGGAGGGATCCCCCCGGCGGCGGTCCTGTCGTGGCACCATCGAGGGCATGGACCTGCCGGTGATGCCCCCGATCCGCCCCATGCTGGCCAAATCGGTGTCGATCCTGCCCGAGGGGATGCTGTACGAGCCCAAGTGGGACGGGTTCCGCTGCGTGGTCTTCCGCGACGGCGACGAGGTCGAGCTCGGCAGCCGCAAGGAACGGCCGCTGACCCGCTACTTCCCCGAGATCGTGGAGGCGGCCCGTACCCAGCTCCCGCCACGGTGTGTGGTCGACGGCGAGATCGTGATCGCCAGCGGCCCCGGCCTCGACTTCGAGGCCCTGCTCCAGCGCATCCACCCGGCCGCCTCCCGGGTCAACCTGCTCGCCACCCAGACCCCGGCCTGGCTGATCGCCTTCGACCTGCTCGCCCTCGGCGACGAGTCGCTGATGGAGCGGCCACTGGCCGAGCGCCGGGCCGCCCTCTCCGAGGCCCTTGCCGGGGCGGGGCCGCCCGTGTTCACCACCCCGTTCACCGACTCGATGCGCCAGGCCGAGCGCTGGTTCCGGGTGTTCGAAGGCGCCGGCCTCGACGGGGTCATCGCCAAGCCCCGCGACCTGCCGTACCTGGAGGACCAGCGGGTCATGTTCAAGGTCAAGCACGAGCGGACCGCCGACTGCGTGGTCGCCGGCTTCCGCTGGCACAAGAAGGGCCCGGTGGTCGGCTCGCTCCTGCTCGGGCTGAACGACGAGGAGGGCCGGCTCCAGCACGTCGGGGTGTCGGCCTCGTTCTCGATGGAGCGGCGCCGCGAGCTGCTGGACGAGCTGGCCCCCTACCGCCTCGAGGAGGGCGCCGAGCACCCCTGGACCGGGTACTCCACCCCCGAGCGGACCCCCGGCGGCATGGTGTCGCGCTGGAACGCCAAGAAGGACCTGACCTTTGAGCTGCTCGACCCCAAGCTGGTGGTCGAGGTGGCCTACGACCACATGGAGGGCCGGCGCTTCCGCCACACCGCCCAGTTCCGGCGCTGGCGCTACGACCGCGACCCTGCCTCCTGCACCTACGCCCAGATCGAGCGGCCGGTCGAGTTCGACCTCGGCGACATCCTGGCCCGGGGCGGCCTGCCTGATTCGGGCACCCCCTGACGGGATAAGGAGAGCGCATGGACCAGCCAGGCGGCCCCGAGCCGATCGAACCCCAGCCCGAGCGTGGCCAGGACCGCGGGCCGACGGCGCTGACGGTCGCCTACGCCTCGGCCCTCGAGGCCGCCGACGCCGGGCTGGCCGCCGGCCTGTACGCCGAGAACGCCCTGCTGACCAGCGCCGACGAACGGCTCTGGGGCCGTTCCGGGATCGTCGGGTGGCACGAGGACCTGCTGGCCAGGGGCGCGGTCAGGGCCGTCCCGGCGAGCTCCGGCAACGACACCGGCCGCCTCGACGTCGACGGCCCGACCGGCCGCCACGTGGTCGAGCTGGCCTTCGACGCCGCCGGCCGGATCGGCACCGCCCGCTGGCTGACCGTCGAGTAGGCGCCCGTGGCCAGGATCAGACGGGTCGACTGCTCGGGCCCGGGAATCCGCCGCCGCCGGCGGGGGCGGTCCTTCAGCTACGAGGAGCCGGACGGCCGGGCCGTCACCGACCCCGAGGCGCTGGCCCGGATCCGGGGGCTGGGGATCCCGCCGGCCTGGAAGGACGTGTGGATCTGCCCCATCCCCACCGGGCACCTCCAGGCGGTCGGGACCGACGCCGCCGGCCGCCGCCAGTACCTGTACCACGAGGCCTGGCGGACCCGGCGCGAGGCGGCCAAGTTCGACCACATGCTGGAGTTCGCCCACGCCCTGCCCGAGCTGCGCGAGCGGGCGGCCGAGCACCTGGCCCAGCCCGACCTGTCCCGCGAGCGGGTGCTGGCCTGCGCGACCCGGCTGCTGGACCGGGGCTTCTTCCGGATGGGCACCGAGGGCTACGCCGAGCAGAACCAGACCTACGGCCTTGCCACCATCCAGAAGCGCCACGTGCGCCTCGACGGCGACCTGATCTCCTTCGACTACGTGGCCAAGAGCGGCAAGCGGCGGCTGGCCTCGGTCCTCGACCCGGCCTCCAGCGAGGTCGTGGCCCAGCTCAAGCGCCGCCGCGGCGGCGGCCCCGACCTGCTCGCCTTCAAGCAGGGCCGGGCCTGGGTGGACGTCCGCTCCGACGACATCAACGCCTACATCAAGGAGCAGACCGGCGGCGACTTCACCGCCAAGGACTTCCGCACCTGGAGCGCCACCGTGCTCGCCTCGGTGGCCATGGCCAGCTCGTTCCCCCAGGCCAGGTCGAAGACGGCCAGGGCAAGGGCGATCAGCCGGGCGGTCAAGGAGGTCGCCCACTACCTGGGCAACACCCCGGCGGTCTGCCGCGCCTCCTACATCGACCCGCGGGTGTTCGACCGCTACCGGTCCGGGCTGACCATCGCCGGCGCCCTCGAGCAGCTCGGCCAGGTCGGCGAGCTCGGCGAGCCGGCCCACCAGGGGACGATCGAGGAGGCGGTGCTCGACCTGATCGAGGACAAGCACGGGCCGGCCATCGAGCTGGACCTCATCGCCTGACCACTGCTACCCTCGCCGTCGTCCCCGGCCCTGGCCGGGCATTCGTTGTGTGCGCACGAATTCGCGTCGAGGAGGCTCGTCCCCCATGTCCGAGTACAAGCTGGCCGCCGAGAACCGCTCGGACGCCGGGAAGGGGGTCGCCCGCCGGCTGCGGGCCACCGGCCGGGTCCCGGCCGTGCTGTACGGCCACGGCACCAAGCCCCAGCACCTGAGCGTCGACGCCCGCCAGCTCGGCCAGGCCCTGCGCACCGACGCCGGCGCCAACGTGCTGATCTCGCTGGAGGTGGGGCGCAACCAGCACCTTGCCCTTGCCAAGGAGATCCAGCGCCACCCGGTCAAGGGCACCTTCATCCACGTCGACTTCATCCAGGTCCGACGGGGCGAGAAGGTCCACGTCCAGGTGTCGGTGCGGCTGGTCGGGGAGGCGCCAGGGGTCCGCGAGGGCGGCATCGCCGACCAGGACCTGTACCAGCTGAACGTCGAGGCCGAGGTGACCGCCGTGCCCGAGGCGATCGAGGCCGACGTGTCCGGGCTGGACATCGGCGACGTGCTGCGGGTCGGCGACCTCAAGGCGCCCGGCGGCGCCGTGATCCTCGACGACCCCGAGGCCGTGGTCGTGTCCGTGGCCGCGCCGGCCGCCGAGGTCGAGCCCGAGCCCGTCGAGGGCGAGGAGGGCGAGGTCGCCGAGGGTGGCGAGGGCGCCGCCGCCGAGGACGCCGGCGAGGGCGAGGACCGGCCCGAGGCCTAGGCGGCCGTGCCACTCCAGCTCCGGAGGCGGACCACGATGCCCGGCGCCGGCACCGACGGCGGCCCCTGGATCGTGCTCGGGCTCGGCAACCCCGACGACGAGTACGGCAACAGCCGGCACAACGCCGGGGCCATGGTGGTCGCCCTGCTCGCCGAGCGGGCCG
The DNA here is from genome assembly GCA_035275125.1 of Actinomycetes bacterium. Lineage (GTDB taxonomy): Bacteria > Actinomycetota > CALGFH01 > CALGFH01 > CALGFH01 > CALGFH01. The sequence continues at coordinate 8,941 of DATENJ010000384.1, forward strand.
GGGCCAAGCTCAAGCGGAGCCGCAACCGGGCCCAGGTGGCCGAGATCCGCGACGGCGACACCCGGGTCGTGCTGGCCCGGCCCAGCAGCTACGTCAACGAGTCCGGGGGCCCGGCCTCGCTGCTGGCCCGCTGGTACAAGACGCCGGTGGAGCGGATCATCGTCGTCCACGACGAGATCGACCTGGCCTACGGCAAGATCCAGGTCCGCCGGGACGGCGGCACGGCCGGCCACAACGGCCTCAAGGACGTCGCCAAGGCGCTCGGCTCCCCGGACTTCCTGCGGGTCCGCGTCGGCGTCGGCCGCCCCCCCGGCCGCAAGGACCCGGCCGACTACGTGCTCGAGCCGATCGCCAAGCGCGACGCCGAGGACTTCGCCGTCCTGATCGAACGGGCCGCCGACGCCGCCATGGACCTCGTCCACCTCCCCCTGGAACGGGCCCAGGACCGCCACAACCGTTGACGGCCGCCTATCCTGGGCCCCGTCCCGCCACCCGGGCGGTTCCAGGAAGGAGCGAAGGTGAACCCTTCAGCGGTGCGGTCCGCAGCGGCGCGGATCGCCGGCCAGGTGCACCGGACGCCGGTGCGCACCTCGGCCACTCTCGACGGGCGGACCGGCGCCCAGGTCCTGGTCAAGGACGAGGCGGTCCAGAAGACGGGCTCCTTCAAGGCCCGCGGCGCCCTCAACCGGCTGCTCACCCTGCCCGAGGAGGCGCGCGAGCGCGGGCTGGTGTGCGTCACCGCCGGCAACCACGGCGCCGCCGTGGCCTGGGCCGCGGCCCAGGCCGGGGCCAAGGCGACCGTGGTCATGCCCACCTACAGCCCGGCCGCCAAGGTCGCAGCCTGCTGGAGCTACGGCGCCGAGGTGGTGCTGCACGGCGACACCACCACCGAGGCGTTCGCCGAGTGCGAGCGGCTCCAGCACGAGCGCGGCCTGACCTTCGTCCACCCCTTCGACGACCCCGAGATCGTCGCCGGCCAGGGCACCGTCGGCCTCGAGCTGGTCGAGGACGCCGGCCCGGTCGACGTCTGGGTGGTGAGCGTCGGCGGCGGCGGCCTCACCTGCGGCAGCGCCCTGGCCGTGCGCGACGCCAACCCCGACTGCCGGGTGGTCGCGGTCGAGCCCGAGGGCGCCGCCGCCCTGACCGCCGCCCTTGCCGCCGGCCACCCGGTGCCGATCGTCGCCCGCTCGGTCGCCGACGGCCTCTGCGCCCCCTTCGCCGGCCCCCTCACCTTCCCCCTGATCCGCGACCTGGTCGACCAGGTCGTGCTGCTGTCGGAGGCCGAGCTCCTGGCCGGGGTGCGGTTCGTCATGGAGCGGATGAAGGTCGTGGTCGAGCCGGCGGGGGCGGCCACCGTCGCCGCGCTCCTCGCCGGCAAGGCCGGCGACCTCACCGGCCAGCGCGTCGGCACCGTCCTCACCGGCGGCAACCTCGACCTGGGCGTGGTCATCCCCCAGCTGCCGCCGTCGGACTGACCGGGGGTTGACGCGCGGACCTTCATGTGACCAAATAGTCACATGAAGGCCGACGACACCGGCCTGGTCTGGAAGGCGCTGGCCGACCCGACCCGGCGGGCGATCCTGGACCTGCTGGCCGACCGGGCCCGGACCACCGGCGAGCTGAGCGGGGAGTTCCCGGAGGTGTCGCGGTTCGCGGTGATGAAGCACCTGGGGGTGCTGGAGACGGCGGGGCTGGTGGTGGTGCGGCGGCGGGGCCGGGAGCGCTGGAACCACCTCAACGGGGTGCCTCTGCGGCAGGCCTACGAGCGCTGGATGCGCCCGCACGCCGACCGCTGGGCCGAGTCGCTGCTCAGGCTCAAGGAGACGGCCGAGCGGCAGGAAGGAGCCGGCGTGACCACGACCCTGGAGGTCGAGCAGGAGATGACGGTGGCCGCCCCGCGGGAGAAGGTGTTCGAGGCGCTGTGCCGGATGGGGGAGTGGTGGCCGCACACCTTCCGGGAGGGGTCCTCGGTGCACCTGGAGCCGCGGGTCGGGGGCCGTTTCTGGGAGGACTGGGGCGACGGCGACGGCGCCCTGTACGCCACCGTGACCGGCATCCGCCGGCCCGAGCAGCTGACCTGCACCGGGCCGATGGGCATGTCGGGCCCGGTGGCCAGCGTGTTCGCCATGTCCCTTGCCGAGCGCGACGGCGCCACCCTTGTGCGGCTGTCCCACCACGCCGTCGGCCCGATCGACGACGAGACCCGGACCGCCTACGAGCACGGCTGGGTGGAGGTGTTCGACGCCCTGCGGGGCCATCTCGGCGTCACCGGCTGACTGTGGGAATGCTGCGGTAGCCTGGACGTTGAACAGAGCGGGAGCCCCCCGGCTACGGCCGTCGGGGGCTACCCGACTGTGCTGCCGCTGCAAAGGACACCTGTGCGCCTCACCCCCCTGCTCGACCGCTGGAGCGACGACCCCGCCTTCGCCGAGCTGCTCGGCGGGCTCGACCCGCACGCCGGCACCCCACGCTCCGAGGTGGTCGTCCCCGACGTCGCCAGGGCGTTCCTGCTGGCCGGGATCGCCAAGGCCGGCGGGCGGCTGGTGGTCGTCACCACCGCCACCACCGCCGACGCCGAGGCCCTGGCCGCCGACGTCGCCGCCTTCCTCGGCCCCGAGGAGGCGGCCACCTTCCCGGCCTGGGAGACCCTGCCCCACGAGCGGCTCTCGCCCCGCTCCGAGACGGTGGCCGCCCGCCTCCGCCTGCTCCACCGGCTCGGCCTGCCCGACCTCGGCGGGCTGCGGCTGGTGACGGTCCCGGCGCGGGCGATGATGCAGCCGCTCGCCCCCGGGCTGGACGCGGTCGACCCGGTCCGGGTGGCCAGCGGCGACCGGGTCGAGCTCGAGGAGCTGCTGGAGCGGCTGGTCGCCGCCGGCTACTCGCGCACCGATATGGTCGAGCGCCGGGGCGAGGTGGCCGTCCGGGGCGGCCTGGTCGACTTCTTCCCGCCCGGCGAGGACCACCCGGTCCGGGTCGAGCTCTGGGGCGACGAGGTCGAGAGCATCCGGGCGTTCGCGGTGTCGAGCCAGCGCTCCCTGACCGAGCTGCCCGAGGTCGAGGCCTGGCCGTGTCGCGAGGTGCGCCTCGGTGAGGCCGAGCGGGGCCGGGCCCGCCAGCTCGCCGCCGAGGTGCCGGTCGCCGGCGACCTGCTCGCCCAGGTGGCCGAGGGCCTCGACGTCGAGGGGGTCGAGTCGCTGCTGCCGCTGCTGTTCGACGAGCTCCGGCCGCTGCCCACCTACCTCCCTGCCGACGCCCTGCTGGTGCTGGTCGACCCCAAGCGGACCCTCGACCGGGCCGAGGAGGTCCGCATCCAGGCCGACGAGGCCGCCCAGGCGTCCTGGGGCAGCGCCGCCGAGGGCGCGACCGCGCCGGTCGAGGGCGTCGCCTACCTGCCCCTGGCCGAGGTGCTGGAGGGGGCCGGCCGGGCCCTGCTCCGGCTCGGGCCGTTCGACTCGGGGCAGGCCAGCGCCGTCCGGATCGACGCCTCGGCGGTCGAGCCCTACCGGGCCAACGTCACCCGCGTGGCCGGCGACGCCCGCGACCTGATCGCCGACGGCGCCACCGTGGTGCTCACCACCGAGGGCGCCGGGCCGGCCCAGCGGCTGGTCGAGGTCCTGCGCGAGGAGGGCCTGACCGTCCCCGACTTGGTTACCGAGCTGGCCCCCGAGCCGGGCCCCGGGGTGCTGGTCGGCACGGCCCCGCTGCTCACCGGGTTCCGTCTGCCGTCGCTGCGCCTGGCCCTTGTCGCCGAGGGCGACCTGTACGGGACCAGGCGTCAGACCCGCGAGCAGGCCCGCATGCCCTCCAGCCGCAGCCGGGCCAAGCACGCCGGCGGCCAGCTGGCCCTGGAGGAGCTCCAGCCGGGCGACATCGTCGTCCACGCCGTCCACGGCATCGGCCGCTACGTCGGCATGGAGCACCGCAGCGTCGGCGGGTCCGAACGCGACTACCTGGTCCTGGCCTACGACCAGGGCGACAAGCTGTACCTGCCCAGCGAGCAGGTCGAGCTGATCAGCCGCTACATCGGCGGGGAGAGCCCCAAGCTGTCGCGCCTCGGCAGCCGCGAGTGGGACCGCCAGAAGGCCAGGGTGCGCAAGAAGGTCCGCGAGATGGCGGCCCAGCTGGTCCGGCTCTACTCGGCCCGGATGGCCTCGCCCGGCCACGCCTTCGGCCCCGACACCCCCTGGCAGCGGGAGCTGGAGGACGCCTTCCCGTTCACCGAGACCCCCGACCAGCTCACCGCCGTCGAGGAGATCAAGGCCGACATGGAGGCGCCGGTGCCGATGGACCGGCTGCTGTGCGGCGACGTCGGCTACGGCAAGACCGAGGTCGCCGTGCGGGCCGCCTTCAAGGCGGTGATGGACGGCAAGCAGGTCGGGATCCTGGTGCCGACCACCCTGCTGGCCCAGCAGCACATGGCCGTCTTCTCCGAGCGGTTCGCCCCCTTCCCGGTCAAGGTGGCCGTGCTGTCGCGCTTCCAGTCCGGCCAGGAGCAGGCCGACGTGGTCGCGGGCATGGCCGACGGCACCATCGACGTGGTCATCGGCACCCACCGGCTGCTGTCCGCCGACGCCAAGTGGTCCGACCTCGGCCTGGTCGTGGTCGACGAGGAGCACCGCTTCGGGGTCGGCCACAAGGAGCACCTCAAGCAGCTCCGGACCGAGGTCGACGTGCTCACCCTGACCGCCACCCCGATCCCCCGGACCATGGAGATGGCCATCTCCGGCATCCGCGACCTGTCGGTGATGGAGACCCCGCCCGAGGAGCGCCACCCGGTGCTGACCTTCGTCGGCGCCTACGACCAGGGCACGGTGGCCAACGCCATCCGCCGCGAGATGCTCCGCGAGGGCCAGACCTTCTTCGTCCACAACCGGGTCGACTCCATCGACCGGGTCGCCTACGAGGTCCGCCACGCCATCCCCGAGGCCAGGGTGGCGGTGGCCCACGGCCAGATGAGCGAGGACCAGCTGGAGCGGGTGATGCTCGACTTCTGGGACAAGCAGTACGACGTCCTGGTCTGCACCACCATCATCGAGTCCGGCATCGACATCCCGTCGGCCAACACCCTGATCGTCGACCGGGCCGACACCCTCGGCCTGGCCCAGCTCTACCAGCTGCGGGGCCGGGTCGGGCGCTCACGCGACCGGGCCTACGCCTACCTGTTCTACCCGCCCGAGCGGTCCATCACCGAGACCTCCCACCAGCGGCTGGCCACCGTCGCCACCCACCAGGACCTGGGCTCGGGCATGGCCATCGCCATGAAGGACCTCGAGATCCGCGGCGCCGGCAACCTGCTCGGGGCCGACCAGTCGGGCCACGTCGCCCTGGTCGGCTACGACATGTACATGCAGCTGCTGGCCGAGGCCGTGGCCGAGCTCCGCGGCCGCCCGATCGAGCAGCCCAAGGAGCTGAAGCTGGAGGTCCCGGTGGACGCCCACCTGCCCGCCGCCTACGTGCCGAGGGAGCGGCTGCGGCTGGAGGCCTACCGCCGCCTCGGCGGAGCAAGGGTGGTCTCCGAGGTCGAGGCGCTCGGGGCCGAGCTGGCCGACCGCTACGGCCCGCCCCCGCCCCCGGTCCGCAACCTGCTCCAGCTGGCCGGGGTCCGGGCCCAGGCGACCGCCGTCGGCCTCACCGAGGTCGTCTGCTTCGGCGGCCGGGCCCGCCTCACCCCGGTCGACGACCTCCCCGAGTCCAAGCAGGTCCGCCTGGACCGCCTCTACCCGGGCGCCATCTGGAAGCAGGCCGAGCGCACCCTGCTGGTCCCCCTCCCCGCCGAGGGCACCAACCTGCCCAGCTGGCTGTGCGAGCTGCTCACCGGCATCCTCGCCGCCCCCGACGCCCCCGCCCTGCCCGACACCGGCCGCTCCACCCAGCGCCGGGCCGCGTCCTAGGCGAGGGGTTCGCCGGCCCAAGTTGGGTACCGTACCTGCGGGACCCTTCCGGACTGGGGTGAGCAGATGACGGTGAGCGAACGGGCCGGTCGGCCGGCCGAGGCGTCGATGCTGGTCGACGTGGACCGGCTGGTCAAGGCGTACTACGAGGAGCAACCCGACCCGGGCGAGGCCACCCAGCAGGTCGCCTTCGGGACCTCGGGCCACCGGGGGTCGGCGCTCAAGGGATCGTTCAACGAGGCCCACATCCTGGCCACCACCGAGGCCATCTGCCGCTACCGGCAGGCCAACGGGATCGACGGGCCGTTGTACATGGGCCGCGACACCCACGCCCTGTCCAGGCCGGCCCAGCGCACCGCCCTCGAGGTGCTGGTCGCCCACGGCGTCCAGGTGCGGGTGGACTCGGCCGACCGGCCGACCCCGACTCCGGCCCTCTCCCACGCCATCCTCATCTGGAACCGGGAACGGCGCGACCACCTGGCCGACGGGATCGTGGTCACCCCCTCCCACAACCCCCCCGAGGACGGCGGCTTCAAGTACAACCCGCCCAACGGCGGCCCCGCCGACACCGACATCACCGGCTGGGTCCAGGACGAGGCCAACCGGCTGCTGCGGGCCGGCCTTGACGGGGTGCGGCGGCTGCCGGCCGAGCGGGCCGCGACCGCGCCCGGCGTTGAGGGCTACGACTACGTGGCTGCCTACGTCGAGGACCTGGCCAATGTGGTCGACATGGAGGCGGTCCGCGGGGCCGGGCTGCACCTGGGCGTCGACCCCCTCGGCGGGGCGGCGGTCGACTACTGGTCGGCCATTGCCGAGCGGTACCGCCTGGACCTTGAGGTGGTCAACCAGGCGGTCGACCCGACCTTCCGGTTCATGACCGTCGACTGGGACGGCAAGATCCGCATGGACCCGTCCTCGCGCTACGCCATGGCCGGGCTGATCGACCTGCGCGACCGCTTCGACGTGGCCTTCGCCAACGACGCCGACGCCGACCGCCACGGCATCGTCACCGGTGGGGCCGGGCTGCTCAACCCCAACCACTACCTGGCCGCCATGGTCGCCTACCTGTTCGGCGGCGGGCGCGACTGGGGCGAGCGGGTCGGGGTCGGCAAGACGATGGTCTCCAGCTCGATGATCGACCGGGTCACGGCCGACCTGGGCCGGCGGCTGGACGAGGTCCCGGTCGGGTTCAAGTGGTTCGTGGACGGGCTGCTGGACGGCTCGCTCGGCTTCGGCGGGGAGGAGAGCGCCGGGGCCTCGTTCCTGCGCCGCGATGGGACCGTCTGGACCACCGACAAGGACGGCATCGTCTGCTGCCTGCTGGCGGCCGAGATGACCGCCCGCCGCGGCGCCGACCCGGGCGCCCAGTACCGCGAGCTCACCGCCCGTTTCGGCGACCCCGCCTACCGCCGGGTCGACGCCCCGGCCACCCCCGAGCAGAAGGCCGTGCTCAAGCGGCTGTCCGCCAGCGACGTGCAGGCCTCGGAGCTGGCCGGCGAGCCGATCACCGAGGTGCTCACCTCGGCCCCGTCCAACGGGGCCGCCCTCGGCGGGGTCAAGGTGGCCACCGAGCACGCCTGGTTCGCGGCCCGCCCCTCTGGCACCGAGGACGTCTACAAGGTCTACGCCGAGAGCTTCGGAGGCACCGAGCACCTGGAGCGGGTCCTTGAGGAGGCGACGGCGGTCGTGTCGGCCGCGCTGGAGGCGGCCGGCTAGGCGTTGCTGGAGGCCTCCCAGAGGTTGATCCCGGCGTCGGTGGCGTGGCGGTCGATCTCGGCCAGCTCGTCGTCGCTGAGGTCGAGCCGGTCGAGGGCGGCCACGTTGTTCTCGAGCTGGGCGACGCTGGACGCGCCGAGCAGGGCCGAGGTGACCCGCCGGTCGCGCAGGGTCCAGGCGATCGCCAGCTGGGCCAGGCTCTGGCCGCGACCCGCGGCCAGCTCGTGCAGGGCCCTGACCTTGGCCAGGGTGTCGTCGTTGAGCTGGCCCCGGTCGAGGGAGCCGGGCGTTGCCGCCCGCGAGCCCTCGGGGATGCCGTCCAGGTAGCGGTTGGTCAGCAGCCCCTGGGCCAGGGGCGAGAACACGATGCAGCCGGCCCCCTCGTCGGCGAGCACGTCCAGCAGGCCGTCGTCCTCCATCCAGCGGTTCAGCATCGAGTACGACGGCTGGTGGATCAGCAGCGGGGTCCCGAGGCGGCGCAGGATCGCGGCCGCCTCCCGGGTCCGCTCGGCCGAGTAGGAGGAGATGCCGGCGTACAGCGCCTTCCCCTGACGCACGGCCCCCTCCAGCGCCCCCATGGTCTCTTCCAGCGGCGTGTCCGGGTCGAGGCGGTGGCTGTAGAAGATGTCGACGTACGGCAGCCCCATGCGGGCCAGGCTCTGGTCGAGACTGGCCAGGAGATATTTCCGCGAGCCGTGGTCGCCGTAGGGCCCTGGCCACATGTCGTAGCCGGCCTTGGTCGAGATCACCAGCTCGTCCCGGTAGCCGCGCAGGTCGGTGGCGAGGATGCGGCCGAAGTTCTCCTCGGCCGAGCCGTAGGGCGGCCCGTAGTTGTTGGCCAGGTCGAAGTGGGTGATGCCGAGGTCGAAGGCGCGGCGCACGATCGCCCGCTGGGTCTCGAAGGGGCGGTCGCCGCCGAAGTTCTGCCACAGGCCGAGGGAGATGGCCGGCAGCAGGAGCCCGCTGCGCCCGACCCGGCGGTAGCGCATGTCGTCATAGCGGCCGTCGGCCGGCTGATAGCTCATCATCGCGGCATTGTCGCACCCGAGCACGCCACCCGCCGGTATGCTTGTGCATTGTCGTCGTCGAGTTCGTGTGAGGTTGGCCGTGCGCCGTCTGCTCCCCGTCCTGTGTCTCGTCGTCCTGGCCGCCGGCTGCTCGGGCCTTGGTGTCCGCAACCAGGACGCGGCCACGGTCAACGGCGTCGGTATCCCGACCGACCGCCTCAGCGAGATGACCACCGCCCAGCTGGGCCAGCAGGCCACCCAGCAGTCGGGCCAGCAGCCGACCCAGGACATCGAGGGGGCGACCCGGCAGGCGCTGGAGGGCCTGATCCAGTTCCAGCTGGTGCTCGACGGGGCCAAGAAGGCCGGGGTCGTGCTCGAGGAGTCCGCCGTCGACGCCCGCATGGAGCAGCTCAAGCAGCAGGTGACGGCCCAGGGCCAGAACTACGAGGAGCTGCTGCAGACCCGGCAGATCTCCGAGGCGGTGCTCCGCGACCAGCAGCGGGTCCAGCTGGCGGTCGACCTGGTCGCGGTCAAGCTGGTCCCGTACTCGCCCGACACCCAGCTGCGCCAGACCCTCGACCAGCGCAAGGAAGACTTCCTCGAGGTCCACGTCCGCCACGTCCTTGTCAAGGACAAGGCGACCGCCGACACGGTCCGCCAGCAGCTGGCCTCCGGGGCCGACTGGTCGGCGGTGGCCAAGCAGCGCTCGATCGACACCCAGAGCAAGGACAAGGCCGGCGACCTGGGGTTCAACGCCAAGGGGGCGACCGTCAAGGAGTTCGAGACGGCCGAGTTCAAGCTGGCCGCCCAGGGCGACTGCAAGGGCAAGTCCAGCGGCTCGTGTGAGTCGCCGATCTCCGAGCCGGTCAAGACCCAGTTCGGCTACCACGTCCTCCAGGTCGTCGGGGTGCGGCTGCCCAAGCTCGACAACGACCTTCGGGCCAAGCTCGAGCCGGCCGTCAAGGACCGCCGCCAGCAGGCCATCCAGCGCTGGTTCGAGCAGCAGGTCAAGGCGGCCGAGGTCACCATCAACCCGCGCTTTGGCCGCTGGGACGCCGAGAACGGCAAGGTGGTCGAGCGCGAGACCGCCCCCGGCGCGGCCACGACCACCACCACCGGCGGGCTCGGCGGGCCCACGACGACCCAGCCGTAGCTATCTCCATGAATCGAGTGGTGCTGGTCGCGTCCAGCCCGCGGTTCCCGCTGCTGTTCCCGCCCCAGACCTGGCGGGCCCTTGACGCCGCCCGGCCGGTGTGGGTGCTTGGCGACGACCACCCGTCGCTGCCGGCGCTGGAGGTGGCCGAGATCCCCTGGCAGGTGCTCGCCCCGGCCGAGGACACCGGCCCGGCCGGGCGCGACCTGCTGCTGGTCGGCCAGGGCCTCGACCTGGACGCGGTGGCCAAGGCCAGGCGGCAGGCCGACGCCCTGCTCGACCTCGCCCGCCGTGACGGCACGGCCACCCTGCTGCTGCCGCCGGTCAACGACGGGCCGCTGGTGCAGCTGGTCGCCGACCGGGCCGCCCGCGGCCACATCGAGGTCGAGGCGGTCTACCCGGTGGGGGAGCCCAAGGGGGCGGCCCTGCTCGACCTGGTCGCCACCGAGACCCGGCTGCGCGGCCCCGACGGCTGCCCATGGGACCGCGAGCAGACCCACGCCTCGCTGGCCAGGCACCTGGTCGAGGAGGCGTACGAGGTGCTCGACGCGATCGAGGAGGGCGACCCCGAGCACCTGCGCGAGGAGCTGGGCGACCTGCTGCTGCAAGTCGTCTTCCACGCCCAGCTGGCCGAGGACGCCGGCGACTTCGACGTCGACGGGGTGGCCAGGGCGATCACCGAGAAGCTCATCCGCCGCCACCCGCACGTCTTCGGCGACCTCCAGGTGGCGTCGGCCGGCGAGGTCGTCCGCAACTGGGAGGCGATCAAGCGCGAGGAGGAGGGCCGCACCGACCCCCTGGCCGGGATCCCGTCGGCCCTGCCGGCGCTCCAGCTGGCGGCCAAGCTCCAGAAGCGCGCCCCCGCCGGCGGCCTGGCCTCCGAGGCCGGGTCGCCCGGTCGGGTGAGGGAGCGGCTGGACGAGCTGGCGGCCGCCGGGACCGAGGAGCTGGAGGCGGCCGTGGGGGAGCTGCTGTTCGAGGTGGTCGCCCTGGCCCGGGCCAGCGGGGTCGAGCCGGAGGCG
>DATENJ010000385.1:0-3828 GCA_035275125.1 Actinomycetes bacterium
AGGCCGCGGGTGGCCAGGGCGCGGCGCAGGCGCCGGGCGGCCTCGGCCGGCGAGGTCCAGCCGTCGCGCAGGGGGCCCTGCTGGTGCTCGCCCTCGAGCAGGCCGTCGACGAACCCCTTGGCGTAGTCCCAGGTCACGTAGTGGTCGACCGCCGGCTCGAAGGCCGGCTCGTGCACCCGGGGCTCGCCGTGCTGGAGGATGTGCTCCAGGTTCTCGCGCAGGAGGCTCCAGCCGAAGAAGTGGTCCTCCTCGCAGTCGGGGCAGGAGATGACCACCCCGAGGAAGCCACGCTGCTCCAGCGCCGAGCGGAACTCGGCCAGGTCGGCGAGGTCGTCCAGGAGCGCGGCGCGCTCCTCGTCGTCGATGGGCTCGGGGGGCGAGTCGTCTTGCGGCTCGAACGGGTCGAGGGGGTCGGGCACGGGCACCTCGGAAGTCCAGGTTGCTGCGAAAGCTCTCCCTGGCATGGTAGCGCGGATGGGAGGTCGGGCTGTCCTTGACCTCCACAGAACCCCGCTGCTAGCGTCGTGCATGCACCTTCCCCGGGCCCTCCGTGTTTGCGGACGGGTCCATTCGTCTATTAGCACCCCGAACCGGTATCTCCTGCTGGGAGGAAACCAAGGTGGCTGAGGTCGAGATCGGCATCGGCAAGAGCGGGCGCCGGGCCTACGGGTTCGACGACATCGCGATCGTGCCCAGCCGGCGGACGCGCGACCCCGACGACATCGACATCTCCTGGGACCTGGACGCCTACCACTTCGAGCTGCCGCTGCTGGCCTCGGCCATGGACGGGGTCGTCTCGCCCCGGATCGCGGTCGAGCTGGGCCGCCTCGGCGGCCTGGGCGTGCTCAACCTGGAAGGCCTCTGGACCCGCTACGAGGACCCCGACCCCGTCTACGCCGAGATCGCCAGCCTTCCCGACGCCGACGCGACCAAGCGGATGCAGGAGATCTACGCCGAGCCGATCAGGCCGGAGCTGATCGGCCAGCGGGTGAAGGAGATCAAGGACGCCGGGGTGGTCGCGGCCGCCTCCCTCACCCCCCAGCGGGTCGCCCGCTACCACCAGTTCGCCCTCGAGGCCGGGCTCGACATCCTCGTCATCCAGGGCACGGTGGTCTCGGCCGAGCACGTCTCCTCCAGCACCGAGCCGCTGAACCTCAAGACCTTCATCGCCCACTACGACCTGCCGGTGATCGTTGGCGGCTGCGCCTCCTACGCCACCGCCCTGCACCTGATGCGCACCGGGGCCGCCGGGGTCCTTGTCGGGGTTGGGCCGGGCGCCGCCTGCACCACCCGCGGGGTGCTTGGCATCGGTGTGCCCATGGCCACCGCGCTGGCCGACGCGGCCGGGGCCCGCATCCGCCATCTGGAGGAGACGGGCCGCTACGTCCAGGTGATCGCCGACGGCGGCATGCGCACCGGCGGCGACGTGGCCAAGGCGATCGCGTGCGGGGCCGACGCCGTGATGATCGGCTCGCCACTGGCCAGGGCGGTCGAGGCGCCCGGGCGGGGCCACCACTGGGGGATGGCCACCTTCCATCCCGACCTGCCCCGCGGGACCCGGGTCCGGACCACCCCGCTCGGCACCCTCAAGGAGATCCTGCTCGGGCCGGCGCCGGTCAACGACGGCAGCATGAACCTGTTCGGGGGCCTGCGGACCTCGATGGCCACCACCGGCTACCAGACGGTCAAGGAGTTCCAGAAGGCCGAGGTCATGGTCGCCCCTGCGCTCCAGACCGAGGGCAAGCTGCTCCAGCGCTCCCAGCACGTCGGGATGGGCTAGGGCGTTCCCTCATCCTCGCGGCGACGGCGGCGAGTGACCACCTGGCGGTCCCAGCCCCGGTGGACCGAGCAGAAGCTGTCGGGGTTGTAGCGCGACAGCCGGGTCTGGCAGTCGTCGGCGGCACACGTCCTGGCCGACCCGAACGACCGCACCGCCGGGTCGGCCCCCGGCGCCCGCCGGCGGGTCGGGGTGTCGGCGACGGTCTCCTCCGGCTCTGTCACCCTGTTCTCCTTGGCCAGAGAAACAAAAAAGCACCACACACCAGGCATTCGGTGTGTGGTGCGAGGTCTAGGCACCAAGGGGCGGCGCTGCCCCTTTCGGCGCCACGGTACTCCTGCGCAAGCCGAGCGAGCAATCAGTTCCGGGAGTTCGTTATCCTGCGCCCATGACGACTCCGGCCCCCGGCCACGACACCGTCCTGGTGCTCGACTTCGGCGCCCAGTACGCCCAGCTCATCGCCCGCCGCATCCGCGAGTGCCACGTCTTCTCCGAGGTCGTCGCCTGCGACGTCGACCCGGCGACGGTCCGGGCGCATGACGCCAAGGCGCTGATCCTCTCCGGCGGCCCCATGTCGGTCTACGAGCCGGGCGCGCCAGCCCTCGACCCGCGCCTGCTCGAACTGGGCATCCCGGTGCTCGGGCTCTGCTACGGCCAGCAGGCCATGGCGAGGGCCCTTGGCGGCCGGGTCGAGCCGACCGGGGCCAGGGAGTACGGGCGGACCAGCCTGCGGGCCCAGCCCGATGGCAGCGTCCTGTTCGGCGACCTGCCCGACGACCAGGTCGTGTGGATGAGCCACGGCGACACGGTCACGGCCGCCCCGCCCGGCTCCAGGGTCGTGGCCAGCACCGACGCCTCCCCGGTGGCCGCGTTCGAGGACCCGGAGCGGGGCCTGTACGGGGTCCAGTTCCACCCAGAGGTCGCCCACACCGAACGCGGCCTCGACCTGTTCAAGAACTTCCTCTACGAGGCGGCCGGCTGCCGGCCCAACTGGACCAGCGTCTCGATCATCGAGGAACAGGAGGCGGCCATCCGGGCCCGGGTCGGCGACGACCAGGTGCTCTGCGCCCTCTCGGGCGGGGTCGACTCCTCGGTGGCCGCCCTGCTGGTCCACCGGGCGGTCGGGGACAAGCTGACCTGTGTGTTCGTCGACACCGGGCTGCTGCGCCACGGGGAGGCCGACCAGGTCGAGGAGACCTTCCGCCGCGACTTCAAGGTCAACCTGGTCCACGTCAAGGCGGCCGACCGGTTCCTGGAGCGCCTGGCCGGGGTCACCGACCCCGAGGCCAAGCGCAAGGCCATCGGCAACGAGTTCATCCGCGTCTTCGAGGAGGTCGCCAAGGAGCACGGCGACGTCCGCTACCTGGTCCAGGGCACCCTGTACCCGGACGTGGTCGAGTCCGGCGGCCAGCGCAACGCCACCATCAAGAGCCACCACAACGTCGGCGGGCTGCCCGAGGTCATGAACCTCGAGCTGGTCGAGCCGCTGCGCCTGCTGTTCAAGGACGAGGTCCGCCGGGTCGGGACCGAGCTCGGCCTGCCCGAGGACGTGGTCCAGCGCCAGCCGTTCCCCGGCCCCGGCCTTGCCGTGCGGATCGTCGGCGAGGTCACCGCCGAGCGGCTGGAGACGGTGGCCGCGGCCGACCGGATCGTGCTCGAGGAGATCCGCCGGGCCGGGCTGGACCGCGAGCTGTGGCAGTGGTTCGCGGTGCTGCCGGCCGTGCGGACCGTCGGGGTCATGGGCGACGGCCGTACCTACGCCTACCCGATCGTGCTCCGGGCGGTGACCAGCCAGGACGCCATGACGGCAGACTTCGCCCGCCTCCCCTGGGAGGTGCTGGAGCGCATCTCGACCCGGGTCGTCGGCGAGGTCCCCGGCGTCAACCGGGTCGCCTACGACGTCACCTCCAAGCCCCCGGGCACGATCGAGTGGGAGTGAGCCGCACGGAGTCGGCCTTCGGCCGACGACCGGCAGGTTCCGACCGGCAGCCGCGCCGGTCGGCTACCCGTAGCGTTCGCGGAGGTCGGCGACCAGGCGGGCGGTGACGGGG
>DATENJ010000386.1:0-2813 GCA_035275125.1 Actinomycetes bacterium
GGGGCCGCCCCGGCCGGCTCGCTGCAGGCCCTACGGGCCAACGCGACCCAGCTGTCGCTGCTCGGGGCCCAGAGCCAGCTGCAGGTCGGGACGGCCCTGTACACCTTCGGCCTCTCCACCGCCGACAACCGGCTCGTCACCGGCGGCAGCCCCCAGATCTGGGTGGCCAAGAACGACGCCGGCCGGGCCGCCGGGCCGTTCGCGACCCGCTGGTTCGAGCTCAAGGCCTACGAGGAGACCAAGGACACCTCGCCCCGGAGCCCGCTCAAGGGCTTCTACGGGGCCGAGGTCGAGTTCCCCGAGGCCGGCAACTGGATGGTGGCCGCCACCCTCGACGTCAACGGGAGCCGGGCCGTCGGCTCCGGCGGCGTGCCCGTTGCCGCCGAGGTCCCGGCCGCCGTCGGCAGCAAGGCCAAGGCGCTGTCGACGCCGGTGGCGACCACCGCCGCCGGCCGCAAGAAGATCTGCACCCGCGAGCCGGCCTGCCCGCTGCACGAGATCTCGCTCGACGACGCCCTCAAGACGGGCCGTCCGACGGTGGTCAACTTCGGCACGCCGCTGCTGTGCACCAGCCAGATCTGCGGCCCGGTGGTCGACGAGCAGATGGTGGCCGCCGACAAGCTCGGCGCCAAGGCGAGCTTCATCCACGTCGAGATCTACCCGAGCCGCGACACCTCCAAGCCGGTCAAGGCCCTCAGCGAGTACGGCTTCAGCACCGAGCCGTGGCTGCTGGTGATCGACCGCGACGGCGTCATCCGGGACCGCCACGAGGGCCCGGTCACCGCCGGCCAGATCGAGGACGCGCTCCGGCCCCTGCTGGCCTAGGCGTGGCGGCGGCCACCGCCGCCCCGGCGGCCAGGCTCGACTGGGCCCAGGTGATCGCCTGGCGGGCGGCCCGCCACCACCTGGTCGAGCGCGCCCCGGCCAAGGCCATGCTCCAGGTCGTCGCCGACGTCGCCGGGCTGCACGCCCAGGTCATGTCCTCGGCCGAGCTGACCCTGGCGGCCCGGGTCGACGATCTGGGGCCCGAAGCCGTCGGCCACGCCCTCTGGGAGGAGCGCAGCCTGGTCAAGACCTGGGCCATGCGGGGCACCCTGCACCTGCTCCCGGCGGCCGAGTTCCCCATGTGGCAGGCCGCCCTCTCGACCAGGCGCCTGTGGGAGTCGGGGGCCTGGCAGCGCGGCTTCGGGGTGACCGTTGCCGAGCTGGAACGGCTCAACGACGCCGTCGCCCAGGCCCTGGACGGCCAGCTGCTGACCCGCGAGGAGCTGGCCGCCAGGGTCGGCGAGCTGACCGGGTCCCCCACCCTGGGCGGCAAGCTCCGCGAGAGCTGGGGGGCGCTGCTGAAGCCGGCGGCCGCCCTCGGCCTGCTCTGCTTCGCCCCGAGCAAGGGCCAGCAGGTCCGCTTCACCAGCCCCAGCACCTGGCTGGGCGGCTGGGCCGCCCGCGACCCCGAGGAGGCCATGGACAAGGTGACCCGCCGGTTCCTGACCGCCTCGGGCCCGCTGACCCGCGAGGACTTCGCCCGCTGGTGGGGCATCCCCAGCCCGGCCAGGGGCCGCCGGCTGCTGGAGCGCCTCGGCGACGAGGTGGCCAAGGTCGAGGTCGACGGCACGGCCGCCTACGCCCTGGCCGCCGACATGCCGGGGCTGGCCGCCGCCGGTGGGTCGCGCATGGTCCGGCTGCTGCCCGCCTTCGACCAGTACGTGGTCACCGCCACCCGCCAGGCCGAGCACCTGCTTCCGGGGCCGTTCAAGGCCCGCGTCTACCGGCCCCAGGGCTGGCTGTCGCCGGTGCTGCTGGTCGGGGGCCGGATGGAGGGCGTCTGGCGCCAGGAGGTCAAGGGCGGGCGCGTCCAGGTGACCATCGAGGCGTTCGCCGGGCCGCCGCCAGCCTGGGCCAGGCGCGCCGCCGAGGCCGAGGCCGAGCGCCTGGCCGCCTTCGCCGGCGGCCAGCTGGAGCTGCGCTGGGCTGACGTCTAACGCTTGGGCGTGGCCGTGAAGGCGCCGCTGGCGACCGCCCGCCGGTACAGGCCGGGCAGCAGCACCCGGGCCACCGGGACCAGCCCGTACGGCTTGGGCACGTACGCCTCGGGCCGGCTGTCCCGCCAGACGTCGAGGATCGTCTCGGCCACCTTGTCGTCGGTCGACAGCATCCAGCGGGTCCAGGGCCGGGCCAGCAGCTCCCGCTGGGGGAAGCCCTCGGTGGGCACGAACCCGGGCTGGACGAGGCCGATGTGGACGCCGTGGCGCGCCTCCTCCATGGCCACGGCCTCGGTCCAGCCGGCCAGGGCGAACTTGCTGGCCGAGTACGACCCGACCCGGGGCCGCGACACCCGCCCGGCGACGCTGCCGATGTTCACCACCCCGCTCGGGGCCGAGCGCCGCAGCAGCGGCAGCAGGGCCTCGGTGAGGCGCACCACGGCGTCGAAGTTGATCGCCATGACCCGGTGGACCTCGGCCCAGCCGCCCTGGGCGAAGCTTCCCCGCCCGCCGACCCCGGCGCTGTTGACCAGCAGGTCGAGGCGCCCGTGCTCCTCGGCGACCCGGTCGGCGACCAGCCCAGGGGTCGCCTCGTCGAGCAGGTCGGCGGCGATCACGGTGGCCCCGCCGATGTCGGCCGCCAGCGCCTCCAGCCGTTCGCGGCGTCTGGCCAGCAGCACCAGCCGGGTGCCGGGCTCGGCCGCCAGCCGGCGCGCCGTGGCCGCCCCGATCCCGCTGGAGGCGCCCGTGACCAGGGCGATCATGCCGCTCCGG
The DNA here is from genome assembly GCA_035275125.1 of Actinomycetes bacterium. Taxonomy (GTDB): domain Bacteria; phylum Actinomycetota; class CALGFH01; order CALGFH01; family CALGFH01; genus CALGFH01. Next base: position 2,757 of record DATENJ010000386.1, read on the forward strand.
TGCGGCCGCGGCGGTCGTCCAGGGTGGCCGCGACCCGTTCGGTGACCTCGTCCAGGT
>DATENJ010000387.1:0-2817 GCA_035275125.1 Actinomycetes bacterium
TCGACCTCAACACCGCGACGCCCGAGCAGCTCGACACACTCCCCGGTGTCGGCGAGGTGACCGCCAGCCGCATCGTCACCTACCGCTCCGCCCATCCCTTCACCACCGTCGACGAGCTCCTCGAGGTCCCAGGCATCGGCCAACGCCGCTTCGACCAACTCAAAGACCTGGTCACCGTCACATGACCTCCACCCAACCACCACCACCACCGGGTCGAGCGGGTCGCCAACCGGACCCGTCGCCCTCGGGGGTCGGCCGTTCAGGGCCGCCCTTGGGGCTCGGTCGGTCAGGGTCTCCCTCCGGGGTCGGCCGTTCAGAGCCGTCCCCGGGGCTTGGTCAGTCAGGATCGCCTTCGAGGCTCGGCCGTCCAGGGTCTGCCTCGGGGCTCGGTCGGTCAGCGTCGCCCTCCGAAGTCGGACTCGGCCGGTCGGGGCCGGCCTCAGGGGTCGGACTCTCATCGCCTCGGGCCGATCGACCCGCTCCTCAGGGCCGCCTCCCGCTCGGAATGGATCAGCGGTCCAAGGGATCTCCCGGCTTTGGCGAAGGCCGCAGGTCCAACCCTCCCCTCCGTGACCGCAACGCAGACCCAGACGTCGATGCGGTGGCGATGGCGGCGGCTACCGCGACCGGCGTGCTGCTCGGTATCCGGTTCGCCGTGGCGGCAGCCTGGGTCGCCGCGGCCGTCTGCCTGGCCGTGGCGTGCTTGGGGGCGGGCAGCGCCTCGCGAGTCCGGGACGAGAGCGGCAGTGGCAGTGCCGTGGTCGGTGTGCTCGTGCTCAGCACCCTGCTGGCTTCGGGCGGGGCGGCCGCCGCGATGCGGGCGACGGCGGTGCGAGGCGGCATCCTCCTCGGCGGGATCCGCCAACCTGCGCGAGTCGAGGTCACCGCAACGGTCGCGGAGGAACCACACCAGGTCCGCTACGGCGGCCAGTGGGTCGTGCTCACCGTCGACGAGGTCCGCCGCGACGCCAGGATCTATCGCACCCGCGAACGCGTCGGGATGATCGTTCCCCGCGGTCGTCTCCCCCCGTCCCAACCATCAGGCGGTTCGCCCATCGCGAACCCCACCGACTCCGGCCCGGCCGCAGCTCCCAGGTCCGCCAGGCCCACTGGGCCGACTCCACCTTCAAGTCTCTCCGGCCCGGCCGCACCTCCCGGGTCAGCTGGGGCCACGGGCCCGACCCCAGCTCCCGGGTTCGTCGGGTCCGCGACCCACTCTGGTGGGGTGGAGGGGCGGTTGGCGGTTGGGGAGCGGTTGCGGGTTCGGGCGTCGGTTGGGGAGGCGCGGTGGAGCGATTCGTTGGGGCGGCAGCCGGCGGTGGTGCTGCGGAATCCCGTCATCGAGGGGCGGGCGCCGCCGGGTGGCGCGGCGTTGCGGATCAGTGAGCGGGTGCGGGACGCGGCGCGGAGCCGGGCGCTGGCGAGCTTGGCGCCGGAACGGGCCGGGCTGCTCATCGGCATGGCGCTCGGCGACACGTCGTTGCTCCCGGCCGAGGTGGAGCGGGACTTCCGGGCGGCCGGGCTGACGCACCTCATGGCGGTCAGCGGCGCCAACCTGGCGGTGGTGCTGGCCGCCGGGCTCTGGCTGGCAGGGGTTGTTGGTGTGGGTCGGCGGGGACTGGCCGTCGTGGGGATCCTCCTGGTGGTGGTGCTGGTCGTTGTAACGCGGTGGGAGCCGAGTGTGCTCCGGGCCGGGGTGATGGCCGGCCTGGTGCTGCTCGGCGTCGCCACCGGGCGTGGCCCACGAGGACGGCGGGCGCTCTCCCTCGCCGTCGTCGTCCTGCTGCTGGCCGACCCGAGTCTCGCCGGAGCCCTGGGATTCCAGCTCTCGGTGGTGGCCACCGCCGGGGTGCTCTGGCTCGGCCCGGCCACGGCCAGCGCACTGCCGGACCGGATCCCGGAGCGCGTCAGGAAGGGTGTCGGCGTGACCCTCGGGGCGCAGGCGACCGCGGTGCCGGCGCTCGCCCTGACCTTCGGGTCCGTCTCGCTGGCCGGTCTGCCGGCCAACCTGCTCGGCCTGCCACTCGCGGGTGGCCCGATGCTCCTTGGTGTGGTCGCCGCCGCCACCGCGCCGGTCGCGCCGTGGGCGGCGAACCTTGCCTGCCGCCTGGCCGACCCGTTCCTCTTCGCCCTGATCGCGGTCGCCCGCTGGGCCGCCGGCCTCCCCGGAGGGTCGGTCGCCCTCACCGGGCCGGCTCGGGCCGCGCCGGTCGCCGTGGTCCTCCTCGGGCTGCTGGCGGTCGCGCGGCGGCGGCGTTCGCCATACTTGCCCCGCCGTGCTGCGCTGCCGACCGACGTCGAGAGGACGGTCAAGGGACGAGATGGTCACCGCCGACGAGCTCCGCCAGGTGGTGCGGTCACTGCCAGAGGCGCAGGAGCGCGACACCTGGGGTCACCCGACCTTCCGGGTCCGCGACAAGATGTTCGCCGCCATGTCCGATGACGGCCGGCAGGCCACCGTCAAGGCGACCAAGGAGGAGCAGGCCGCCCTGATCGCCGCCGCCCCAGCCACCTTCGGGATCCCGGACTACGTCGGCCGCCACGGCTGGGTCAGCATCCAGCTGGCGACCGTCGACCCCACCGAGCTCCGCGAGCTCATGGTCGAGGCATGGCGCCAGACCGCCCCCAGGCGCCTGGTCACGGCCTACGACGCAGCGCCCGGTACCTGACTCGAGCACCCAGGCGACTCGCTGGAATGGGCAGGCACTCCCGGCCCCCGTCGGGAAATCCCGGGCCTCCTCGGGCCCCAGGCACTCCCGGGCCCCTCGGCCCTTGGCCCTCGGCCCCTCGGCGGCCCCCCGGGCCCCCGGCCCCCTG
>DATENJ010000388.1:0-4831 GCA_035275125.1 Actinomycetes bacterium
GCCATCGTCATCCAGGCCCTGCCCTTCCTGGCCCTCGGGGTCCTGGTCAGCGGGGCGATCACCGCCCTGGTGTCGCCGGCCCTGCTGGAACGGGTCCTGCCCCACTCGACCTTGCTGGCCGTCCCGTCGGCGGCGCTGGCCGGGACGGCGCTGCCCGGGTGTGAGTGTGCCTCGGTGCCGATCGCCGGCCGCCTGTGTGCCAGGGGGGTGCAGCCGGCCGCGGCGGTGACCTTCATGCTGGCTGCCCCGGCGGTCAACCCGGTCGTGCTGGTGGCCACGGCGGTCGCCTTCCCCGGCCAGCCCCAGATGGTCCTTGGCCGGTTCCTCGGCTCCCTCTTGACCTCGATAGTGGTCGGGCTGGCGTGGTCGCGGGTCGGCGGCCAGGGGTGGGTTGCCCGGGCCCGCCAGCGGCTGGCCAGCACCGCCGGGGATGGGCGGGGTTGGGTCGGGTTCGCCGGGGCGGCCCGTCACGACCTGTGGGATGCCGGGGGCTGGCTGGTCGTGGGGGCGGCCGCCGCCGCAACGCTCCAAGTACTGGTGCCGCGCTCCTGGCTGCTGGCCGTGGCCGGCCAACCGGTCCTGGCCGTGCTGGCCCTGGCTGGGCTGGCCGTGGTCCTGGCCATCTGCTCGGAAGCCGACGCCTTTGTGGCGGCCAGCCTGCGCGAGTTCTCCCTCACCGCCCGGCTGGTCTTCCTGGTCGTGGGCCCGGCCGTGGACGTGAAGCTGATCGCCATGCAGACCGGGGTGTTCGGCCGCCGCTTCGCGGCCCGCTTCGCCCCCCTGACCTTCGCCGTCGCGGTCCTGTGTGCGGTGGCGGTGGCCGAGGTGGTGCTGCGGTGAGCCAGGAGCAGACCCGGAGCGTGCTGCTGGTTGTCCTTGGGGCGGTGGCGGTGTGGCTGTGGGGCAGCGGTCAGGCCCTCAACTACGTCCGGCCAGGCCTGGTACCCCTCGTCGGGGCCGCCGGGCTGGTGCTGTTGGCGCTGGGCCTGCTGCCACCGCTGGGCCTGCTCGGCACTGGCCGGGCCGGGCATCGCTCCGGCGGCTCGGGCGACCGGGGCGGCCGCCAGCATCACCATGGGGGCCGAGTGGGCTGGCTGCTGCTGGTACCGGTGCTGGTCGTGCTGCTCATCCAACCGGCCGCGCTCGGCTCCTACGCCGCCTCCAGCCGGACGGTCGTGCCCGGCGGGGGTGGCGGCCAGTTCCCGCCGCTCTCGGCCCCGGTCCGTGGTGCGGTCCCGATGACCATGGCCGAATTCGAAACCCGCGCCGTCCGCGACCCTGCCCAGTCGCTGGCCGGGGTTCGGGTGCGACTGGTCGGGTTCGCCGCCCCGGCCGAGGGCAGCGGCGGCTACCAGCTGACCCGTTTCGTCATCTTCTGCTGCGCCGCCGACGCCGAGGCCCTCCAGGCGGTCGTGACCGGCGACCCGACCCCGCGGGCCCGCGACCAGTGGCTGGAGGTCGAGGGCACCTGGGTGCCGCGCCCGGCCGCCGTCGACGACCCGACCCCGCCGCCGCCGGTGCTCAAGGCCGACCTGGTCCGTCCGGTCGCCCCGGCCCGCCCCCCGTATGAGTACACGGTCCAATTCAGCGGCTGACCACCACCCCGCCCGCCATGCATCCGCGCCCGGGCACGGCTGGAGTTGACGGAACGGCTGGCGGCTACCAGGGAGCCGTGGTCTGGTGTCATGACCGCCCAGGATCGGGGTCAGGCGCGGAGGAAGGCCAGCAGCTGCCCGGCGACCTCGTCGGGCCGCTCCTCGGGGAGGAAGTGGCCGCAGCCGGCCACGGCCTGGCCGCGGACGTCGTCGGCGTAGCGGCGCCAGATGTCGAGCACGGGCAGGCGGCTGGGCAGGCCGCTGTCGCCCCACAGGGCCAGGACGGGCATGGCCAGGCGCTGGCCGGCGGCGGCGCTGGCCTCGTCGGCGTCGAGGTCGTCGGGGAAGGTGGCCCGGTAGTCGTCGAACCCGGCCCGCAGCGCCCCCGGGGCCGAAAAGGCACGGACGTACTCCGGGACGGCCTCCTCGACGGCCGGGCGGTTGGCCGTCCAGCGCTCGAAGAACCAGCGCAGGTAGGCCTCGATGTTGGGGCCGACCAGGAGCTCGGGGAGGTCGGGCTGAAGGTGGAACAGCCAGTGCCAGTAGCCGCGGGCCACGGTCGCGTCGGCCCGGGCGAACATCTCCCGGGTGGGGACGACGTCGAGCACGGCCAGGCGCTCGACCTCGTCGGGGTGGTCGAGGGCGTAGCGGTGGGCGACCCGGGCCCCGCGGTCGTGGCCGGCCAGCAGGGCGATCCGCGAGTGGCCGAGGCGGCCGGCCAGGGCCCGGACGTCCTCGGCCATGGTCCGCTTGTCGTAGCCGGCGGGGGGCTTGTCGCTCTGGCCGTAGCCGCGCAGATCGGGGACGAGCACGGTGTGGCCGTCGGCCAGGGGGGCGATGACCTTGCGCCAGCAGAACCCGGTCTGCGGCCAGCCATGCAGCAGCACCACGAGCGGCCCCTGGCCCTCGAGCACGTAGTGGAGACGGATGCCGTTGACCTGCGCGGTAGCCCTCACGAGGCGATTATGGCCGGTCGCGTCCCTGTCCAAAGCAGCACGATTTCCAACCATCTACAAATTTTGGCTACTTGTTCGTTTTGGTTCCGTACCCAACGATCGAACGGTCATGGCACCGCCCCCGTCAAGCCAGGACGAGGTGATGCGTCGATGCAGGCACTCCGGCTGCACCGCTACAACGAGCGGCCGACCGTGGACGAGCTCGAGGAGCCGAAGGTCGAGGGCCCCCTCGACGTGATCGTCAAGATCGGCGGCGCCGGCCTGTGCCGGACCGACATCCATCTCTACCTGGGCCAGTGGCACGAGCTGGACGCCGACGCGCCGCTGCCCTACACCCTGGGCCACGAGAACGCCGGCTGGGTCCAGGACGTTGGCTCGGCCGTCACCCACGTTTCCCCCGGTGACACCGTCATCCTCCACCCCCTGGCGACCTGTGGCTTCTGCCGCTACTGCCGGGCCGGGGACGACATGCACTGCGAGAACAGCTACTTCCCCGGCCTCAACGCCGACGGCGGCATGGCCACCTACCTCAGGACCGGGGCTCGGGCCGTGGTCAAGATCGACCCCAAGCTCCAGCCGGCCGACGTGGCCGCCCTGGCCGACGCCGGCCTGACCGCCTACCACGCGGTCAAGAAGGCGGTGCCCCTCCTCTATCCGGGCACCGCCTGTGTCGTCATCGGGGCCGGCGGCCTCGGCCACATCGGCATCCAGGTCCTGGCAGCCCTCAGCGCCGCCACCGTCATCGTGATCGACCGCAACCCCGAGGCCCTCGAGTTCGCCAAGACGATCGGCGCCACCCACGGCGTTGTCGCCGACGGCACCCAGGTCGACCAGGTCAAGGAGCTGACCGGCGGCAACGGGGCCGAGGTGATCCTGGACTTCGTCGGCGAGGAAGGCGCCGAGAAGGACGCCTGGGCCATGACCAGGCGGGCCGGGTCCCACTTCGTGATCGGCTACGGCGGCAAGGTGGAGGTCCCGACGATCGAGATCATCTCCACCGAGCGCAACGTCATCGGCAACATCGTCGGGACCTACAACGACCTGGCCGAGCTGATGGCCCTGGCCGCCCAGGGCAAGGTCACCCTCCACACCAAGCCGTACCCCCTGGAGGCCGCCAACGACGCCTTCGACGACCTGGACAACGGGCGGCTGCCAGGTACCCGCGCGATCCTCATCCCCAGCTAGCGACCGACGGTCCGACCAGGACCTCTGGAAGGAGTAGCCCGATGAAGGATGGCACGTTTGTGTTTGATGGTCATACTGGGTTTTGGGATGCGAGTGCGGAGAATACGAAGAATCGGTTTGGGGATGCGTTTATCGAGACGTTCTATGCGTTTCATCAGGGGTTCAACCCGCCCGATCCCCGCTGGACGATGGACTATGAGCGGGTGTTCCGCAAGGTCGATCCGGAGTGGTATCTGGAGGAGATGTTCGTCAAGGGCGCCGCCGACATGGCCGTGCTGTCGACCCAGGTGCTGCTGGATTTCTACCACACCGGGTTTGTGAACCCTGAACGCAACGCCGAGCTGGCCGGGCGTTATCCCGAGCGGATCTTGCCGCTGGGTGGGGTCGACCCCCGCGCCCCTGACGCCTTGGAGCAGGTGGAGCGGCAGATCAGCGAGCTCGGGATGCGCGGGTTCAAGTGGTACACCGCGGAGTGGCGGGGCGAGTCGCGGGGGTGGGCGGCCAATGACCCGATGGTGTTCCCGTTGTATGAGAAGGCGTTGGCGTTGGGGGTCCGGAACCATTTCTTCCATAAGGGCCCGGCGGTGGAGCCGTTGTCGTTGAGCAAGTTCGATGTGCGTGATATTGACGAGCCGGCCTGGTTGTACCCGGAGATGAACTTCATCATTGACCATTGTGGGGCGCCGCGGGTTGATGATTTTTGTTGGATCTCGGCCCGGTGTCCGAATGTGTATGCCGGGTTGGCGGTGGTGTTGGCGTTCATCCATAACCGGCCGCGGTGGTTCGCTGAGGTGATGGCGAACCTGCTGTTTTGGTTGGGGCCGGACCGGATCGTGTACGGGACCGACTTCCCGATCTGGTATCCGCATTGGCAGTTGGAGGAGTTCTTGGCCTTTGAGCTGCCCGAGGACCTCAAGCAGGAGTACGGGGTCGACCTGACCCCGGAGATCAAGCAGCAGATCGTGGGGGGGAACCTGGCCCGGTTGTACGGGATCGACCCGGTGGCCAAGCTGGCCGCGATCAAGGACGACGAGTTGTCCCAGCGGCGCGCCCAGTACCTCGCCGACCAACCACCAGTCGGGGCCGAGTCACGGT
>DATENJ010000389.1:0-2735 GCA_035275125.1 Actinomycetes bacterium
CTTGACCGCGGAGACCGTCTCGGCCGCCGGCCCGCCGGGCAGCAGGCGCTCGACCGGGCCGGCAAGGCCGATGGCGCCGACCACCGCTCCCCGGTTGTCGAACAGGGCGGCGGCGATCCCGGCCTCGCCGACGATCGCCTCCTGGTCCTCGACGGCCACGCCGGCCGCGACCACCGCCTCCAGCTCGGCGGAGAGCGCCTCCCGGCTGGTCAGGGTCCGGCCGGTCAGCCGGGGCAGCGGCCCGGCCAGCAGCTCGGCCTGGGCCTCCGGCTCCAGGTAAGCGACGGTCGCCTTGCCCAGCGCGCACGCGTGCCAGGGGATCGACGCCCCCACCTGGAGGATCTGGAGGGAGTTGTCGGGCCGGAACACATGGTGGACGAGCAGCACGTTGGCGCCGTAGAGGACCCCGACGTGGACCGCCTCCTGGGCCCGCCCGGCCAGGGTCTCGGCCCACAGGAGCGATCGGGCCCGCAGCTCGTTGTTGTCGAGGAAGGCGTTGCCGAGCTGGAGCAGGGCCGGGCCGAGCCGGTACTTGCCGGTCTCGAGGTCCTGCTCGACCAGCTGGTGGGCCTCCAAGGTCCGCAGCAGCCCGTACACGGTCGCCTTGGCCAGGCCGAGCCGCTCGGCCAGCTCGGTCACGCCGAGGCGCGCCGACTCGGACCCAAGGGCCTTGAGGATCCGGGCCGCCCGCCCGACCGACTGGATCACGGCCCGCTCACCGGGCGCCTGGCCCCGCTGGCGAACCGGTGGGAGCGGTCGGCGAGCACGGCGTCGGCGAGGGCGGCGAACATCAGGGCGGTCGAGGTCGCCCCCGGGTCCTGGTGGCCGACACTGCGCGGGCCCAGGTAGGAGGCGCGGCCCTTGCGGGCCTGGAGCGGGATGGTGTCCCGCATCCCCTCGGCGGCGGCCTCCCTGGCCCCGCTGACCGCCGTCTCCAGCGAGCCGCCCATGCGCAGCTCCAGCTCGTAGGCGTGCAGTGCCGGGGCCAGGGCGTCGACCATGGTCTTGTCGCCGGGCGAGGCCGCGCCGATCCGCTGGACCCCCTCAAGGGAGGCCCGCAGGGCGTCAAGCAGCAGCCGCGGCCCGAAGCGCTCGGCGTCGCCAACGGTCTCGCCGGCCTGGAGGAAGGCGGTGCCGTACAGCGGCCCGGCGGCCCCGCCGACGGTGGAGACGAAGGTCCGACCGGCGATCTTGAGCAGCTGGCCGGCGCTGGCCCCCTCGTCGGCGGCTCCGATCCTGGCCATGACGGCGGTGAAGCCGCGGTGCATGTTGACGCCGTGGTCGGCGTCGCCGATGGCGGCGTCCAGCTGAGTCAGGAAGTCCCGCTCCGCCTCAAGGCGGGCGGCGACCTCGGTGAGCCAGAGTCGCACGCAGGCCGCGTCCACGATGCCGGCTGCCTCCCGTCGGGGTCCGGGCAACGAACCCGCACATGGTACTGCGACGGCGGCGGCCCTCACCCTCCGGGCTCCTTGACCTTGGTCATGGTGGCCGCGTCCCGGGCCGCCTGGTCGACCTCGTCGAGGCTGGAGCCCGTGCTGGCCTGGATGGCGGCGACCACGGCGCCCTCGACGACCGGGGCCTCGGCGATGCGGACGCGGTCCCGGGTGTCCTCCTCGACCAGCTCGTCGATGGCCAGCTGGGCCGAGAGCACGGCCGACCCGAGGTCGACCAGGACCAGCACCCCGTCGCCGTCGTCGGCGGCGGCGATCGCCTCGGCGATCAAGGTGGCGTCGGTGCCGATGCCGCCGTCGTCGGTGCCGCCCGCGGCCTGGATACGCACCTGGCCGGCCATCTGGCCGGCCAGCTCGACCACGCCCTCGGCGATCTTGGCCGAGTGGGACACCACCACCAGCCCGACGGTCACGGGCCCTCCACCTCCTGACCCCCCGGCTAGCGTTCGATCATGCCGAACACCGTTGGGTCATTACGCACTTCGGTTGCTTGCGTTGTCAAGAGGTGGAGGGCGCCGCCGGTTCCGCGCTGCGGCCTAGGAGTCGACGCGCGGCTCGTACTTGAACGAGACCTTGAGCCGGGTGCGGTACGCCCGGACCCGGCCGTCCTCGATCTGGAGGTCGAGCTCGACGACCTCGGCGATCCGTAGATCTCTGAGCGTCTGGGACGCCGTCTCGACCGCGGACGCCGCCGCCCGCTCCCAGGACTCGGAGCTGGTCCCGACCAGCTCGGTGACCCGATAGACGCTGTCGGCCATGACGACCATCCTTCCGGCTGGGGCGGCCCGCTGCTGGCCGCCGGCTGCCGCCTACCGTATATCGTCGTGGGGCTCGCCCGAAGGAGGACCCGATGGCCGTGCTGGCGATGACCCCGGAGGTCCGGGAGCTGCGCGATCAGGTCCGCGAGCTCATGGACCGGCTCGTCTACCCCAACGAGGCGCGCCTCGACCGCGAGGACGACGAGGCCGGGGCGCTGGTCTCCGAGCTGCGGGCCGAGGTCAGGGCGGCCGGCCTGTGGGCGCCCCACATCGGCCCGGTGGCGGGCGGCAGCGGCCGTGGGTTCGTGGCCTACGCCTTCCTGAACGAGCTGATCGGCCGCAGCGCCTGGGCGCCGCTGGTGTTCGGCTGCCAGGCCCCCGACGCCGGCAACGCCGAGATCCTGCAATCGTTCGGCTCCGCTGACCAGCGCCAGCGGTGGCTGGCGCCGCTGGTCGCCGGGGAGGTCCGCTCGTTCTTCTCGATGACCGAGCCGGAGGTGTCCGGGTCCGACCCGACCGGGCTGCG
>DATENJ010000390.1:0-19502 GCA_035275125.1 Actinomycetes bacterium
CCAGGAGCGCGGCGGCGACGCCCAGTGACCGGCCCAGCGATGGCCGGCCGGCAGGAACCGCTCCGGCTCGACCGCCGGCGGGCCGGGCTCCTCCAGGCCGTCGAGGGAGGAGAAGGGGAGGGTGCGGCGCTCACGCACGGCCCGGGTCCTTGCCCGGTTGGCGACGATCCGCAGGACCCAGGTGCGCAGCGACGAGCGTCCCTCGAACCGGTCCAGCTGGGCCAGCACCCCGACCCAGGCGTCCTGGGCGACCTCCTCGGCCACGGCCCGGTTGCCGACGTGGACCATGGCCACCCGCAGCATCGACCCGTGGAGCCGCTCGACCAGCAGGGTGAACGCCGCCTCGTCGCCCCGGCGCAGCCGGGCCAGCAGCTCGAGATCGTCCACCGAGGTGGCGGAGCCGGCGGCCGGCGCGCTCATCGCCGGACCTCAGCGGGAGCGGCGGTCGTGGGCCATGGCCCGGTAGACGTTGATCAGGGCCTCTTTCTGGTCGCTGGACAGGACCGGGTCGGTGCGGATGGCCACCTCGACCGAGGACCCGGCGGCCGGGTCGCCCTCGGCGCCGTCCTCGAGCAGGCCCGCCTGGACCAGCAGGGTCTCGGCGGACACGTTGAGGGCGTTGGCGATCGACTTGAGGACCCGGACCGACGGCTGGTGCAGGCCCCGCTCCAGCTGGCTCAGGTAGGGGTTGGAGACCTCGGTCATCTCGGCCAGCTCGCGCAGCGACAGGTCGGCCAGCTTGCGCTGGGTCCGGATGAAGGAGCCGAGGGCCTCCATCTGCGACTTCCACGGGTCGTTCATGACCCCATGAGGGTAGCACTTGACAAACCATCGGTATGCGAACTATAGTTTGCATCACATCAAGGAAACACACCGGTACACCCGAAAGGAACCTGCATGGCCACCACCACCAAGACCGCCACCGACGACCTCCAGGGCCAGGTGCTCGACACCATCCGCAAGGGCCAGGAGGCCGTGGTCGACGGGCTGCGCAGCTGGACCGAGGCGGCCGAGCAGTTCGTGCCCCGGACCGCCGCCTGGCCGGGCGCCGACCGCTACCCCTCCCCCGCCGAGCTGGTCGACACCACCTACGACTTCGCGTTCGAGCTGCTCAAGGCCCAGCGCGACTTCTTCCACAAGGCGATCCAGGTGACCACCCCGCTCTACGAGAAGCTCGAGGAGCAGGGCACCAAGGCCGCCAAGACCGTCAAGAGCTGACCTGGTTCTCGCCTAACGCTCTCCTAGACCCCCGCCGGGATCCCCCCGGCACGACGAGGCCCAATCCAGGGCCTCGTCGTGCGTTCCGGGCCAGTTGACGCAGTACGCGGCTGCTCGTCATAGTGATCATCCGATGGACCGTCAGGACGCCGAACGCGTCGCCGAGCGAGCGGCTGAGGCCCTTGGCCCTGAGGCCGGGCTCGTCGCCAGTCTCGACCCTGTCTCCCTGGCCCGGGCAATGGCCGAGGTCGGGGCCGGGCTGGCCCGCCATCCATGGGGCGGCGCCCTGGCCGGGATCCGGTTCGCCGCCGGCCTGGCCGCCACCGGCGCGGTCAGCGCGGCCAGGGCCTTCGGCGGCCAGACGGCCCCGCCGATCCCGCTCCCGGCCAGGGACCGCCGCTTCGCCGACGAGGCGTGGGCCGGCAACCCGCTGTTCTTCGGGCTCCAGCAGAGCTACCTGCTGACGGCCAGGCTGGCCAGGGAGCTGGTGGCCGCGGCCGAGCTGGACCCGCGCTGGCGGGGCAAGGCCGAGCTGGCCACCCAGCTGCTGATCGACGCCTTCGCCCCGTCGAACTTCCTGGCCACCAACCCGGCCGCCCTCAAGCGGGCCTTCGACACCGGCGGGCGCAGCGCCGCCAAGGGGATCAACAACTTCCTCGACGACCTGATGAGCAACGGCGGCAAGCCGCGCCAGGTCGACTCCAGCCCCTTCACCCTCGGCGAGAACCTGGCCGCCACCAAGGGCAAGGTGGTGTTCCGCAACTCCCTGATGGAGCTGCTCCAGTACTCGCCCACGACCCGGACCGCGTACGAGACGCCGATCCTGTGCAGCCCGCCCTGGATCAACAAGTACTACGTGATGGACCTGGCCCCGGGGCGGAGCTTCATCCAGTGGGCCATCGACCACGGCCACACCGTGTTCGCCATCAGCTACCGCAACCCCGACCAGACGATGCGCGACGTGAAGCTGGACGACTACCTGCTCCAGGGGCCGGTCACCGCCCTGGACGTTGTCCGCGACATCACCGGCGCGCCCCAGGCCAACGTGGTCGGGCTGTGCCTCGGCGGGACCCTGACGACCATGCTGATCGCCTACCTCGACGCCGTCGGCGACCAGCGGGTCAAGTCGGCCACCCTGCTCAACACCCTGATCGACTTCTCATCGCCGGGGGTGCTGGGGAACTTCACCGACCCGGACACCGTCGAGCGCCTCGAGGCCAAGATGGCCCGCCAGGGCTACCTCGAGGGCCGGGAGATGGCCACCACCTTCGACCTGCTGCGGGCCAACGACCTCATCTGGAACTACGTGGCCAGCAACTGGCTCATGGGCGAGGACCCGCCGGCGTTCGACATCCTGGCCTGGAACGCCGACTCGACCCGCATGCCGGCGGCCATGCACTCGTTCTACCTTCGCACCTGCTATCTGGAGAACCAGCTCGCGCGGGGCGAGATGGAGCTGGCCGGGGTGCGCCTCAACCTGGACACGGTGACCCAGGACCTGTACCTGGTCGGGGCCGTGACCGACCACATCACCCCCTGGACGTCCTCGTACAACACCACCCAGCTGGTCAAGGGCGACACCCGGTTCGTGCTCAGCTCCTCGGGCCACATCGCGGGCATCGTCAACCCGCCCAGCCCCAAGGCGCGCCACTGGACCAACGACGAGGCCTCCCCCGACCCCGACGTCTGGCTGGCCGGGGCCACCGAGCACCAGGGCTCCTGGTGGGAGGACTGGGTCGCCTGGGCCAAGGCCCATGGCGGCCAGCGCCGCAAGCCCCCACCCATGGGCAGCGACAAGTACTCCCCGATCGCCGACGCCCCAGGTTCCTACGTCCACGAGAAGTAGACCCTGTCCAGGGGGCCTGTGGACAACCCCACCCGCCAGTTCCGGTCCCGGGCTACCCTCCCAGAAGGGGCCCCAATACCGGCGGGTGGGGTTCCGGTGTGCCAGGGCCCCGGGACCGTCAGTCCCGGGGCCCTTTGCTAGGCACTTACGCGGCTCGTTCGAAGATCGCCGCGATGCCCTGGCCGCCGCCGATGCACATGGTGACCAGGGCCCGCCGGCCTCCGGTGCGCTTCAGCTCGTACAGGGCCTTGACGGTGAGGATGCAGCCGGTGGCCCCGATGGGGTGGCCCAGGGAGACGCCGGAGCCGTTGGGGTTGGTGCGGTCCTCGGGCAGGCTGAGGTCGCGGACCACGGCCAGCGCCTGGGCCGCGAACGCCTCGTTGACCTCGAACACGTCGATGTCGTCGACCTTGAGGCCGGACTTCTCGAGCACCAGGCGGACCGCCGGCACCGGGCCGATGCCCATGTACTTGGGCTCGACACCGGCGTGGGCGTAGGCGACCAGGCGCCCCAGCGGCTCGAGGCCCTTGCGCTCGGCCACGTCGGCGTCGCACAGCACCACCGCGGCGGCGGCGTCGTTGATCCCGGCGGCGTTGCCGGCGGTCACCGAGCCGCTCTTGTCGAACACCGGGCGCAGCTTGGCCATGCCCTCCATGGAGGCGTCGGCCCGGATGTGCTCGTCGGTGTCGAAGACGACGGTGCCCTTGCGGGACTTGAGCTCGATCGGGAGGATCTGCTCCTTGAAGTAGCCCTCGGCCGTGGCCTTGGCCGCCCGCTGGTGGCTCTGCACGGCCAGCGCGTCCTGGTCCTCGCGGGTGATGCCCCACTTGCCGGCCACGTTCTCGGCCGTGACCCCCATGTGGCAGTCGTCGAAGGGGTCGGTCAGCGCCCCGACCATCATGTCGACGGCCTTGGTCTCGCCCATGCGGGCGCCCCAGCGCATCGCCGGCACCCCGTACAGGCCGCGGCTCATCACCTCGGACCCGCCGGCCAGGGCGACGTCGGTGTCGCCCAGCATGACCAGCTGGGCGGCCGAGACGATCGCCTGGAGCCCCGACCCGCACAGCCGGTTGAGGGTGAAGGCCGGCGTCTCCACCGGGAGGCCGCCGTTGACGCTCGCCACCCGGGACAGGTACATGTCGCGGGTCTCGGTGTGGATCACGTTGCCGAACACCACGTGCCCGACGTCGGCCGGCTCGACCCCCGACCGGCTCACCGCCTCCCGGACCACTGTCGCCCCGAGGTCGGCCGGCGGCATGTCCTTCAGGCTCCCCCCGTACTTCCCGACGGCCGTTCGGACCCCGGAAACGACAACGACCTCTCGTGCTGCAGCCATCTTCACGCTCCTAACCGCGTCACCTACATGTACAGTCCGCCGTTGATCCCGTAGACCTCCCCGGTGATGTACCCCGACTCGGGGTCGGCGAGGAACTCGACCACCCGGGCGATCTCGCCCGGCTCGCCGAGGCGGCCGACCGGGATCTGGCCGATCACCTTGTTGAGGACCTCCTCAGGCATGGCCGAGACCATCTCGGTGGCGATGAACCCGGGCGCCACCGAGTTCACCGTGATGCCCTTGCGGGCCGTCTCCAGGGCCAGGCTGTTGGTCAGCCCGAACAGGCCCGACTTGGCCGCGGCGTAGTTGGCCTGGCCGATGTTGCCCTTCTCGCCGATCACCGAGCTGATGTTGATGATCCGGCCGTACCCGCGGTCCAGCATGTGCTGGAGCACCGCCCGGGCCAGGTAGAAGGCGCCGGACAGGTTGACGTGGACGACCCGGTCCCAGTCCTCCACCGACATCTTGCGGACGGTGCGGTCGATGGTGATGCCGGCGTTGTTGACCAGGATGTCCAGCTGCCCCTGCTGCTCGAGCACCTCGGAGATGACCCGCTCGCAGTCGGCGGCGACGCCGATGTTGCCCTGGTGGATGGTCGATCCCTCGTGGGCGGCGGCGAACTGCTTGGCCGTGTCCGCGCCGTGGGAGTAGCCGACCGCCACCTTGACCCCGCGCTCGGCGAGGCGGGTGCTGATCGCCAACCCGATCCCGCGGGCGCCTCCAGTGACGAGCGCGACCTGTCCGTCCATGCTGGCCATCAGGGGGCCCTCCCTCCTGCCGGGGTCCTACCGGGTGACGAGAACGATCTCGAACGAGTACAAGCTTGCCCGGTAGATGTGGTCGGCAAGCTCGACCGGCTGACCATTTTCGTTGTAGGTGGTCCGCTCCATGGTCAGCAGGGGCTCGCCCTTGTGCGCCTGGAGCAGCCGGGCCTCGGCGGCGCTGGCCACTCTGGCCCCGATCGTCTGGGAGGCCAGGTGCAGGGTGATGCCGGCGTTGCGCATCAGCTGGTAGAGGCCGGCCCGCTCCAGCCGCTGGGCGTCCAGCTCGACCATCCCGAGCGGGAGCCAGTTGCGCATGATGGCCAGCGGCTGGCCGTCGGCGTAGCGCAGCCGCTCGAGGGCCAGCACGTCGACCCCGTCCTCCAGCCCGAGGGCGTGGGCGATCCGGTCGCTGGCCGGGACGGGCTCCAGCGACAGCACGGTGGTTCGCGGGACCTTGCGGCTGGCCGTCAGGTCGTCGTACAGGCTGCTCAGCGCCACCGGCCGGCGGACCTTGGGGTGGACCACCTGGGTGCCGACGGCCCGCCGGCGAACCAGGTAGCCGCGGTCGACCAGGTACTCGATGGCCCGGCGCAGGGTCGGCCGCGACACGCCCAGCTGGGCGGCCAGGGCGAGCTCGCCGTCGAGGCGGGTGCCCGGGGCCAGCTCGCCCGTCTCGATGGCCTGCTCGAGCTGCTGGGCGACCTGGTAGTACATGGGCACAGGGCTGTGGCGGTCGACGGTGATCGACGTCGGCGAGAACGTCATGCGTCCAGCCCCCGTGGTAGTGCGTCCCCCCCTCCACCGAACATTGTAAGAAAGTCAGGACAAGGGGTTGACTTCACTAGCTATTGAGTAGTAGTTACCCTATTGTAACAATTGCTGTCTAGTGCTCTTGGCGAACCCGGTCCCTCAGCAGCTCGGTGGGAGGCACGCCATGCCCGCGACCTTGGACGTTCTCACCATGGGACGGATCGGGGTCGATGTCTACCCGCTCCAGGTCGGGGTCTCCCTGCGCCGGGTCGAGACCTTCGGCAAGTACCTCGGGGGCAGCCCCACCAACGTGGCCGTGGCCGCCGCCCGCTACGGCCGCCGCAGCGCGGTCATCACCCGCACCGGCGAGGACCCGTTCGGCGAGTACCTGCACGACGCCCTGCGCGGCTTCGGGGTCGACGACCGCTACGTGACCGCCGTGCCCGGCCTTCCGACCCCGGTCACCTTCTGCGAGATCTTCCCCCCTGACAACTTCCCGCTCTACTTCTACCGCTACCCCAAGGCCCCCGACCTCGAGATCCGCCCGGAGGAGCTCGACCTGGAGGCCATCCGGTCGGCCCGGGTGTTCTGGGTGACGGTGACCGGGCTCTCCCAGGAGCCCAGCCGCAGCGCCACCCTGTACGCGCTCGAGGCCCGGGCGAAGTCGGGCATCACCATCCTCGACCTGGACTACCGGCCGATGTTCTGGTCCTCCAGGGAGGAGGCCCGGCCGCTGGTGCAGCAGGCTCTCGAGCACGTCACCGTGGCCGTCGGCAACCTCGACGAGTGCGACACCGCGGTCGGCGAGCGCGAGCCCCGGGCGGCCGCCCAGGCCCTCGCCGACCGCGGGATCGAGGTGGTGGTGGTCAAGCAGGGCCCCAAGGGCGTGCTGGCCAGAGACGGCCGGACCGAGGTCGAGGTGCCGCCGGTGCCGGTCGAGGTGGTCAACGGCCTCGGCGCCGGCGACGCCTTCGGCGGGGCGCTGTGCCACGGGCTGCTGGCCGGCTGGGAGCTGGAGCGGCTGATGCGGTTCGCCAACGCCGCCGGGGCGCTGGTCGCCTCCCGGCTGGCCTGCGCCGACGCCATGCCCGACGCCGGCGAGGTCGAGGCCCTGCTCGAGGAGGCGGTCAATGCTGGATGAGCGGTACCGGACCGTGGTCGAGGCGAGGACCCGGCGGCCCGAGTCGATCGCCGAGGCGGCGGCCCGCCGGGCCCGCCCACGGTCGCTGTTCAACGAGCACGGCCGGCTGATGATGATCGCGGCCGACCACCCGGCCCGGGGGGCGCTGCGGGCCGGTGACCGGGCCCTGGCCATGGCCGACCGGGTGGAGCTGCTCGACCGCCTCTGCCTGGCCCTTTCCCGCCCCGGCGTCAACGGCGTCCTCGGCACCCCCGATGTCCTGGAGGACCTCCTGCTGCTGGGGGCGCTGGAGGACAAGGTGGTGGTCGGGTCGATGAACCGCGGCGGCCTTGCCGGTACCGTGTTCGAGATCGACGACCGCTTCACCGCCTACGACGCCGCCAGCCTTGCTCGGGACGGCTTCGAGGGCGGCAAGATGCTGCTCCGGATCGACCCCGACGACCCCAGCACGGTGGCCACCGTCGAGGCCTGCGGGCGGGCGGTGAGCGAGCTCGCCTCGAGGAAGCTGCTGGCCATGGTCGAGCCGTTCATCTCCCACCGGGTCGACGGGCGGGTCCGGATCGACCTCGGCGCCGAGGCCAGCATCAGGGCCATGACGGTGGCCGCCGGGATCGGCAACACCTCCGCCTACACCTGGCTCAAGGTCCCGGTGGTGGAGGACATGGAGCGGGTGATGGCCGCCACCACCCTGCCCGCGCTGCTGCTGGGTGGCGAGGTCAGCAGCGCCCAGGACGCCGCGTTCGAGAGCTGGCGCAAGGCCCTCAAGCTGCCCACCGTCCAGGGCCTGGTCATTGGCCGGTCGCTGCTGTACCCGCCCGACGACGACGTCGCCGCGGCGGTCGACACCGCGGTCGGCCTGCTGCAGGAGGGGAGCCCCAGGGGGGTGCCCCAGTGAACAAAGGGCTCCATCTGCCGCGCGGGACCACCGCCGACGGCGCCTGGTCGCTCCGGGTCACCCCCGAGCAGGCCGGCTGGGCCTTCAGCGGCCTGCGGGTGCTGGAGCTGGGCCCCGGTGAAGCCCACTCGTTCGCCAGCGGCGGTGAAGAGCTGCTGGTCCTGCCGCTGGAGGGCGGCGGGGTGGTCGAGTGCGAGTCGCGCCGGTTCGAGCTGGCCGGCCGCGACGGCGTGTTCGCCGGCGTCAGCGACTTCGCCTACGTCCCCCGGGACGCCGAGGTGCGCGTGACCAGCAGCGGTGGCGGCCGCTTCATCCTGCCCTCGTCGCTGGCCGGCTCCCGGCTCGACCCGGCCTACGGGCCGGCCGGGGAGGTCCCGGTCGAGCTGCGCGGGGCCGGCCAGGCCAGCCGGCAGGTCAACAACCTCTGCACCCCGGCCTCGTTCCCGGCCGACAAGATGATCGTGGTCGAGGTCCTGACCCCCGGTGGCAACTGGTCCTCCTACCCGCCCCACAAGCACGACGAGCAGCGCGCCGACGAGGTGGAGCTGGAGGAGATCTACTACTTCGAGGTCAACGGGAACGGCGGCCTCGGCTACCAGCGGGTCTACAGCTCGGGGCCGGACCGCCAGATCGACGTGCTCGCCGAGGTGGGCAGCGGCGACGTGGTCCTGGTCCCCTACGGCTACCACGGCCCGTCGATGGCCGCCCCCGGCTACGACCTCTACTACCTCAACGTGATGGCCGGCCCCGCCGAGGAGCGGGCCTGGCGCTTCTGCGACGACCCGGCCCACGCCTGGGTCCGCGGGACCTGGGACGGCCAGGCCGTCGACCCCCGGCTGCCCCTGACCGGAGCGGGAGGTGACCGATGAGCGGCACCCGCCGGCTGACCATGGCCCAGGCCCTGGTCGAGTTCCTGGCCAGCCAGCACAGCGAGCGCGACGGCAACACCCAGCGCCTGTTCGCCGGCTGCTTCGGCATCTTCGGCCACGGCAACGTCGCCGGCATCGGCCAGGCCCTGCGCCAGTACGCCGACCGGCTCCCCTACCACATGGCCCGCAACGAGCAGAGCATGGTCCACATCGCCTCCGGCTTCGCCAAGCACCGCAACCGGCTGACCACCTTCGCCTGCACCTCCTCGATCGGGCCGGGCGCCACCAACATGGTCACCGGGGCGGCCACGGCCACCGTGAACCGCCTGCCCGTGCTGCTGCTGCCGGGCGACATCTTCGCCTCCCGGGTGGCCCCGCCCGTGCTCCAGCAGCAGGAGCCGGCGGGCGGCCCGGACGTCAGCGCCAACGACGCCTTCCGGCCGGTGTCGCGCTACTTCGACCGGATCAACCGGCCCGACCAGCTCCCGGGGTCGCTGCTGGAGGCCATGCGGGTGCTGACCGACCCGGCCGACACCGGCGCGGTGACCCTGGCCCTGCCCCAGGACGTCCAGACCGAGGCCTTCGACTACCCGGAGGAGCTGTTCGAGCGCCGGGTCTGGCACGTGGCCCGGCCCGTGCCCGAGCCGGCCATGCTGGCCCGGGCGGTCGAGGTGCTGCGGGGGGCCCGCAAGCCGCTGCTGGTGGCCGGCGGCGGGGTGGTCTACTCCGATGCCACCGGCGCCCTGGCCGCCCTGGTCGACGCGACCGGGATCCCGGTGGCCGAGACCTACGCCGGCAAGGGCTCGATGCCCTACGACCACCCCTCGGCCCTCGGGGCCATCGGGGTCACCGGGACCGACGGGGCCAACGCCATGGCCCGCGAGGCCGACGTGGTGGTCGGGGTCGGCACCCGCTGGGCCGACTTCGCCACCGCCTCCCACAGCCTGTTCACCAACCCCGAGGTCCGCTTCGTCAACGTCAACCTCGCCCCGGTGGACGCGTTCAAGCACGCCGCCACCCCGGTGGTGGCCGACGCCAGAGAGGCCCTTGAGGCCCTCCGTGCGGCGCTGGAGGGCTGGACGGCCGACGAGGAGTGGCAGCGCGTGGCCGCCGGGCACAACCGCGCCTGGGACGACAAGGTGGAGCGGGTCTACCGGGCCGGGCACGGCCCCCTGCCCAGCCAGGGCGAGGTCATCGGGGCCGTCAACGACGCCGCCGAGCCGCGGGACGTGGTCGTCTGCGCCGCCGGCAGCATGCCCGCCGACCTGCACAAGCTGTGGCGGGCCCGCGACCCCAAGCAGTTCCACCTGGAGTACGGCAACTCCTGCATGGGCTACGAGATCCCCGGGGCCATCGGGATCCGGCTGGCCGACCCGAGCCGCGAGGTGTTCGCCATGGTCGGCGACGCCGGCTACCTGATGAGCCCGGGGGAGCTGGTCACGGCCGTGGCCGAGCGGATCAAGATCATCGTGGTCCTGGTCCAGAACCACGGCTACGCCTCGATCGGGTCGCTGTCGGAGGCGTCCGGCAACGGCCGCTTCGGGACCAGGTTCCGCTACCGCGAGCCCGACGGCGGCGACGGCGGGGTCCTGCCCGTCGACCTGGCCGCCAACGCGGCCAGCCTCGGGGCCAAGGTCCTGACCCCGCGGACCGTCGGGGAGCTCGCCGACGCCCTCAAGGAGGCACGCGAGTCCGACCAGCCGACCGTCGTCCACATCGAGACCGACCCGCTCGAGTACGTGACCGTCGGCGGCGCCTGGTGGGACGTTGCCGTGGCCGAGGTCTCCACCTCCGAGGACGTGCGTCGGGCACGGGCAGACTACGAGGCCAGCAAACGAGACCAGCGGCACTACCTGTAGCGCCCAACCTGGCGGGAGGACAGCCCTATGCGGACCATCAACCACTGGATCAACGGCCAGATCGTCGCCACCTCGGCCGATCGCACCGGGGCCGTCTACGACCCGGCCACCGGGCAGCAGACCGCCCAGGTCGCCTACGCCACCGGCGACGACGTCGACGCCGCCGTCTCGGCCGCCCGGGCCGCCTTCCCGGCCTGGCGCGACACCTCGGTCGTCAAGCGCGCCCGGGTGATGTTCCGGTTCCTGGACCTGCTCCAGCGCAACCGGGACGAGCTGGCCCGCATCATCGCCTCCGAGCACGGCAAGGTCGTGCCCGACGCCGCCGGCGAGATCCAGCGCGGCATGGAGGTCGTCGAGGTCGCCACCGGCATCCCCCACCTGCTCAAGGGCGACTTCTCCGAGAACGTCTCCACCGAGGTGGACTGCTACTCGATCCGCCAGCCGATCGGGGTCGCGGCCGGGATCACACCGTTCAACTTCCCGATCATGGTCCCGATGTGGATGCACCCGATCGCGATCGCCTGCGGCAACGCCTTCATCCTGAAGCCGTCCGAGCGGGACCCGTCGGTCTCGCTGCGGGTCGCCGAGCTGTACGCCGAGGCCGGCCTGCCCGACGGCATCTTCAACGTCGTCCACGGCGACAAGGTCGCGGTCGACGCCGTCCTCGACCACCCGGGCATCGCGTCGGTCTCCTTCGTCGGCTCGACCCCGATCGCCCGCTACATCTACGAGCGCGGCACCTCCGCCGGCAAGCGCGTCCAGGCCCTCGGCGGCGCCAAGAACCACGCCATCGTCATGCCCGACGCCGACATGGACTCGGCCGCCGACGCGCTGGTGTCGGCCGCCTACGGCTCCACCGGCCAGCGCTGCATGGCCATCTCCACCGCCGTGGCCGTCGGCAAGGCCGGCGACGCCCTGATCGGCAAGGTCCTGGAGCGGGCCGGGCGCCTGCGCACCGGTCCAGGGCTCGACCCCTCCTCCGACATGGGCCCGCTGGTCACCGGAGCCGCCCGTGACAAGGTGTCGGGCCTGATCGAGACCGGCGTCAACGAGGGCGCCAAGCTGGTCCTCGACGGGCGGGACGTTCGCGTCGAGGACCACGACGAGGGCTTCTACGTCGGGCCGACCCTGTTCGACGAGGTCCGCACGCACATGGAGATCTACAGGCAGGAGATCTTCGGGCCCGTCCTGATCGTGCTCCGGGTCGCCGACATCGACGAGGCGATCGGGATGATCAACGACAACCCGTACGGCAACGGCACGGCCATCTTCACCGCCAACGGCGCCGCCGCCCGCAAGTTCCAGAACGAGGTCCAGGTCGGCATGATCGGGGTCAACATCCCGATCCCGGTGCCGATGGCCTTCTACTCCTTCGGCGGCTGGAAGGACTCCCTCTTCGGCGACCTGCACGTCCACGGTCCGGAAGGCGTCGCCTTCTACACCCGCGGCAAGGTCGTCACCACCCGCTGGCCCGTCCCCCGCGACTCCGCCGTGGAGCTCGGCTTCCCGACCTCACGCTGACCCTTGAGGAGGTTCGATGACCATCGACGGGAGCGACACGCGGGCACCGCCCGCACCGCGACCCCCCTTTGCAGGCAGGACCAAGCAGAAAGGTGGATCGGAATGATCCAACTTCGTAGGCACCCCCTCCGCGTGGCCGTGCTGGCCATGCTGCTGCTGGCGGCGGCCGCCTGCAGCGACACCGGTGGCAAGCAGGAAGAGGCGCCCGCTGCCGGCGCCAACGCCGGGAAGGCGAACACGCCGGAGATGACGGTCGCCATGATCACCCACGGCGCTCCCGGCGATACCTTCTGGGACATCATCCGCAAGGGCGCCGAGGCTGCCGCGGCCAAGGACAACGTCAAGTTCCAGTACTCGGCCGACCCGGACTCGGGCAAGCAGGCCACCCTGATCCAGAGCGCGATCGACGCCAAGGTCGACGGCATCGCGGTCACCCTGCCTGACCCGCCCGCGATCGCGCCGACGGTGCAGAAGGCGATTGACGCCGGCATCCCGGTGGTCGCCTTCAACGCCGGCATCGGCCAGTACACCGAGTCGGGCGCGCTGTCGTACTTCGGGTCGGACGAGAGCCTGGCCGGCGAGACCGCGGGCAAGCGAGCCTCCGACGATGGCTTCAAGAACCTTCTCTGCGTCATCCAGGAGCAGGGGCAGGTCCAGCTCGAGGCCCGCTGTGACGGGGTCAAGAAGACCTTCACCGGCAACTGGCAGAAGATCTACGTCAACGGACGGGACCTGCCCTCGGTCAAGTCGACCATCGGCGCCAAGCTGGCCCAGGACAAGGACATCGACCTGATCGTCACCCTTGGCGCGCCGATCGCCCTCAACGCGATGGATGCCGTCAAGGAGGGTGGCAGCAAGGCCAAGGTCGGGACCTTCGACTTCAACCCCCAGATCCCGCCGAAGATCACCTCCGGCGAGCTGGTGTGGGCGATCGACCAGCAGCCGTACCTGCAGGGCTACCTGTCGGTCGACTCGCTCTGGCTCTACAAGAACAACGGCAACGTCCTCGGCGGCGGGAAGCCGACCCTGACCGGGCCGTTCCTGGTCGACAAGAACAACATCGAGTTCATCGGCAAGTTCGCGGAGGCCGGCACGCGCTAGTCGTCGCCCTTGGGGGGCCGTCCGCGCGGACGGCCCCCCGTCCGGCCCAGCCTCGGAGGTTCGAATGAGTCAGACAGTGGACGTCGGCAGCCCCCCGGCCCCGCCCCAAGACGAGCGGGTCGCACAGCGGTCGACGCTCGGCCGGCTCCTGGCTCGCCCCGAGATCGGGGCGCTGGCCGGCGCGATCGTCATCTTCCTCATCTTCTTCATTGTGGCGCCCCCGTTTCGCGAGCCCAGCTCGCTCGCCACCGTCCTCTACGTCAGCTCCACCTATGGCATCCCGGCAGTCGCGGTGGCCCTGCTGATGATCGGTGGGGAGTTCGACCTGTCTGCCGGCGTCGCCGTCACCGCCTCGGCGCTGGTCGCCTCGATGGTCAGCTACCAGCTCAGCGCCAACATGTTCGTCGGCGTCCTGGTCGCCCTGGTCGTCGCGCTGGCGATCGGCTTCATCAACGGCTACCTGGTGGTGAAGACCGGCATCCCCAGCTTCCTGGTGACCCTTGGCACCTTCTTCATGATCCGGGGGCTCAACCTGGCCGTCACCAAGATCGTCACCGGCAACGTCGGCACCAACGACGTCTCCGACATCGCCGGCTTCGAGACGGCCAAGAACATCTTCGCCTCCAGCTTCAACGTCGGAGGGGTCCAGATCCGGATCACGCTGCTGTGGTGGATCCTGTTCGTCCTCATCGCCACCTGGGTCCTGCTCCGCACCCACGTCGGCAACTGGATCTTCGCCGTCGGCGGCTCCGCGGCCAGCTCCCGGGCGGTGGGCGTCCCGGTGAACAAGGTCAAGATCGGCCTGTTCATGACGGTAGGGTTCATGGCCTGGTTCACCGGCATGCACATCCTGTTCGCCTTCAACACCGTGCAGTCGGGCATCGGCCTCGGCAACGAGTTCATCTACATCGTCGCCGCCGTCGTCGGCGGCTGCCTGCTCACCGGCGGCTACGGTTCGGTGATCGGGGCCGCCATCGGCGCGTTCATCTTCGGCATGACCAACCAGGGCATCGTCTACGCCGGCTGGAACCCCGACTGGTTCTACTTCTTCCTCGGCGCCCTGCTGCTCGGGGCCATCCTGCTCAACAACTTCATCCGGAGTCGCGCGGAGGCATCGAGATGACCACCACAGCCGACACCCAGACCGAGACGCCGCTGGTCCGGCTCACCGACGCCGGCAAGAACTACGGCAACATCATCGCCCTCCAGGGCGTCACCCTGGACGTCGGGGCGTCCGAGGTGACCTGCGTGCTCGGGGACAACGGCGCCGGCAAGTCGACCCTGATCAAGATCATCGCCGGCCTGCACCAGCACACCCACGGCACCTACGAGGTCGAGGGCGAGGACGTCAAGTTCGCTTCGCCCCGCGAGGCCCTCGACCGCGGCATCGCCACCGTCTACCAGGACCTGGCGGTGGTGCCGCTGATGCCGGTGTGGCGGAACTTCTTCCTCGGCAACGAGGTCCGCAAGGGCGCGGCCATGGACATCGCCGGCATGCGCGGGACGGCCAAGCAGGAGCTGCTCGACATGGGCATCGACCTGCGCGACGTCGACCAGCCGATCGGCACCCTCTCGGGCGGCGAGCGCCAGTGCGTGGCCATCGCCCGGGCCGTCCACTTCGGGGCCAAGGTGCTGATCCTCGACGAGCCGACGGCTGCCCTCGGAGTCAAGCAGTCCGGGGTGGTGCTCCGCTACATCATCCAGGCCAAGGAGCGCGGCCTCGGCGTCATCTTCATCACCCACAACCCCCACCACGCCTACCCGGTCGGCGACGACTTCCTCATCCTCAAGCGGGGCCGCAGCCTCGGCTACTGGCACAAGAGCGAGATCACCATGGCCGAGCTGACCGGCCTCATGGCCGGCGGGTCCGAGCTGGAGGAGCTCACCCACGAGCTCGAGCAGGCCGGCACCGAGAGCTCCGGGCTGCGGGAGGTCGCCCAGGTGTTCGAGCAGGAGGTCGCCGAGCTGCAGGCGGCCGAGGCGAGCACGCAGCGGACGCCACCGTCCGACAACACCGGCACCCGGCAGGACTCCACCCAGCCATGAAGATCGCGCTCGACCCGTACATGCTGCGGACGGTCCCGCTGGACGAGCTGCCCGGTCTGGTGGCCGATCTCGGCTACGAGCACATCGAGCTGTCGCCGCGGGAGGACTTCATCCCGTTCTTCGTCCACCCCCGGGCCGACCGGGCGACCATCGCCGGCTTCAAGAAGGCCCTGGCCGCGGCGGGCGTCTCGGTCTCCTCGGTGCTGCCGCTGTACAAGTGGTCGGGGCCGGACGATGACGAGCGCCAGGCGGCCGTCCGCTACTGGAAGCGGGCCATCCAGATCGCCGTCGAGCTCGACTGCCGGATCATGAACTCGGAGTTCAACGGCCGGCCGGAGGCGGCCGCGGCCTCCGAGGCCCAGTTCTGGCGCTCGCTGGAGGAACTGCTGCCGGTCTTCGAGCGCGAGGGCATGCAGCTACGCCTCGAGCCGCACCCCGACGACTTCATCGAGGACGGCCGGGCCGCCATCGAGATGATCCGCGGGATCGACAACGACCTGGTCAGCTTCCTCTACTGCGCCCCCCACACCTTCCACCAGGGCGGCGACCTCGAAGGGATCCTGCGCTACGCCGGGCCGCTGCTGACCCAGCTGCACATCGCCGACTCCTTCGACCACCGGGGGTCGTCGGGGCTGCGCTACATCCTCAACCCGCCGGGCACGCCGGCCCGCATCCACCAGCACCTGGACATCGGCCAGGGTGAGGTCGACTGGGACCTGTTCTTCGCCACCCTGGCCGACGTCGGGTTCGACGGCATCGCCACCGTGTGCGTGTTCGCCTGGGAGGAGCGGGCCGCCGAGTCGTGCCGCCACAACCTCGAGCAGGTCCGCCAGCTCGTCGAGAAGCACAAGAGGCAGTAGGAGGTACGCCGATGACCGACACGGCGGCAGGGCCGACCACCCGGTCCCGCCTCCGGCTGGGCAGCTGTCCCGACTCCTGGGGCGTGTGGTTCGCCGACGACCCGGCCCAGACCCCCTGGAACCGGTTCCTGGACGAGCTCGCCGAGGCCGGCTACCGGTGGCTGGAGCTGGGCCCCTACGGCTACCTGCCGGCCGACCCGGCGCGGCTGCGCGACGAGGTCGACCGGCGCGGCCTCACCGTCTCCGGCCAGGCCGTGTTCGGGGCGCTGCACGACCCCGGCCGGTGGGAGTCCGACCTGCGCGACGCCCACCAGGTGGCCGAGCTGGTCACGGCCATGGGGGCCAGCCACATGGTCCTGCTCCCGGCCGACGCCGGCCCGAACCCACCGGAGCTCGACCCCGGCCGGTGGCGGACCCTGGTCGAGCGGACCACCGAGCTGGGGCGCGTCCTCAAGGAGGAGCACGGCGTCGCCGCCGTGTTCCACCCCCACGCCGACAGCTACGTCGGCACCCAGCCCCAGATCGAGCGGTTCCTGGAGGACACCGACCCGGCCAGCGTCAACCTGTGCCTGGACACCGGCCATGTCGCCTACTACGAGGGCGACAACGTCGAGCTGATCGAGCGGTACCCCGACCGCATCGGCTACCTGCACCTCAAGCAGGCCGACCCGGCCGTGATCGAGCAGGTCAAGGCGGAGGGCCTCGCCTTCGGGGAGGCGGTCCGGCGCGGCGGCATGTGCGAGCCGCCCAAGGGCGAGCCCGACATGGAGGCGCTGCTGGACGCCGTCGACCAGCACCTGGAGGGCGAGCTGTTCGCGATCGTGGAGCAGGACCTGTATCCCTGCGACCCGGACGTCCCGCTGCCGATCGCCACCCGGACCTACGAGTATTTCCAGCAGCTGGGCGTTGGGAGTGATGGGCAATGACACTGGGGATCGGGGTCGTCGGCACCGGCCAGATGGGCCGCTACCACGTGGAGCGCCTCGCCGGCAGCGTCCCCGACGCCGCGGTGGTGGCCGTCTCCGACGTGTTCGTCGATGGGGCGAAGCAGGTGGCCGAGCGGGTCGGGGCCGAGGCCTACGCCGACGGCCACGAGCTGATCGCCGACGACCGGGTGCAGGCGGTGCTGATCGCCTCGCCGGGCGAGACCCACGAGGAGTTCACCCTGGCCTGCCTGGCCGCGGACAAGCCCGTGCTCTGCGAGAAGCCGCTGGCCCCGACCGTCGACGCCTGCCTGCGGGTGCTGGAGGCGGAGGCGGCCAAGCCGAGACGGCTGATCCAGGTCGGCTTCATGCGCCGCTACGACGAGGGCTTCCGGGCGATGAAGGCGACCGTGGAGACGGGCAAGGTCGGGCGGCCGCTGCTGCTCCACTGCCGCCACCGCAACCCCGACGTCCCCCCCGGGTTCACCAGCGAGATGATGATCACCGACTCGGTGGTCCACGACATCGACGTGACCCGGTGGCTGCTCGGCCAGGAGGTCGTCGGGGCCACCGTCTACAAGGCGCGGCCCAGCTCGCTGGCTCCCGAGGGCCTCCAGGACCCTCAGATGGTGCTGCTGGAGACGGCCGAGGGCGTGCTGGTCGACGTGGAGAGCTTCGTCACCTGCCGGTTCGGCTACGACATCCGCTACGAGCTGGTCGCCGAGTCCGGCACGGTCGCGCTGGGCGAGCTCGGCGGGGTCCAGGTCCGCCACGATGGCCAGATCCAGAGCCCGATCCCGGCCGACTACAAGGAGCGGTTCGGCGCCGCCTACCAGCACGAGCTCTCGGAGTGGGTCTCGGGCGTGCTCAGGGGCGAGGTCGTCGGCCCAAGCGCCTGGGACGGCTACGCCACCACGGCGGTCGCCGAGGCCGCCGTCGAGTCCCTGACCAAGGGGGGCAGGGTCGCCGTCGAGCTGGCCGAGCGCCCGGCGCTGTACGCGTGAGCGACCCGCTGGCCGCGGTTCGCGAGGCCATGGCCGCGGCGGCGGCCGACTGGCTGGCCTCGCTGGAGCCGGCCCAGCGGGCCAAGGCGTGCTTCGGGTTCCCGGCCGACGACGAGCGCACCCGCTGGTACTACACCCCGACCGAGCGGGGCGGCCTGCCCCTGGCCGAGATGGGCCCGGTGTCCCAGCGGCTGGCCCACCGGCTGGTGGCCAGCGGGCTGAGCGAGGGCGGCTACGCCACCGCCGCCACCGTGATGGGGCTGGAGAACGTGCTCGACGCCAAGGAGGGCTGGCGGCGGGGCTACGACGGGCGGGCCGTCCCCCACCGGGGCCGCGACCCCCAGCTGTACTTCGTCAGCGTCTTCGGCGACCCCGGGGCCGGGGCCTGGGGCTGGCGGGTCGGGGGCCACCACGTGGCCCTCAACTACACCCTGGCCAGCGACGGCGGGGTCTCGGCCAGCCCGCTGTTCCTCGGGGCCAACCCGGCCATGACCCGGCTGGTCGGGCCGGGGGTGCTGCGCCCCCTGGCCGCCGAGGAGGACCTGGCCCGGGAGCTGCTGGAGACCCTCGCCCCCGGCCAGCTGGCCACGGCCACGCTGTCGCGGGAGGCTCCAGGCGACATCCTTGAGCGGAACCGGGCCAGGATCCGGCCCGGGCCGCCCGAGGGCCTCGCCGGGGCCGGGATGCTGCCCCAGCAACGGTCGCTGCTGGCCGGGCTGGTAGGCCAGTACCTGAGCCGGCTCCCCGGCCCCCTGGCCGACCTCCAGGCCGGGCGGGTCCTTGGCGAGCGCCTCGAGGCGGTCCACTTCGGCTGGGCCGGCCCGCCCGAGCCCGGCCGGCCCCACTACTACCGCCTCCAGGGCCCGGGGCTGCACATCGAGTACGACAACGTCCAGGACGGCGCCAACCACGTCCACTCCGTCTGGCGCGACCCCGAGGGCGACTTCGGTCGCTAGTCCTCGCCCGGGTAGCCGGCCACGCCCAGCAGCCCGGCGGCCAGCGCGACGGCCCTGGCGTCATCGTCGCTCATCTCGGTCCCGTAGCGCCCCCTGGCCCTGGCCACGCCCTCGCCGATCTCCAGTACCAGCATGTCCTTGAACCGGTCCGCCTCCTCCCGCCCGGCCTTGGCCAGGACGAGGTCCACCTGGAACAGGCCAACCCCGATGGAGCGCGGCTCGGCCCGGAACTGCTCGGCCAGCCGGTCGCGGTCGGCCACCACCGACTCCAGCAGCTCGCGCTGGAGCCGGCCCTCGGCCATGGTGGCCGCCTCGAGGCAGCGGGCGAACACCTGGAAGTCGCGGGGGTCGAACTGGTTGTAGGCGCCGACCACGGCGCTGAACATCCAGAAGGGCGCCAGCTGGAGGGTCCG
>DATENJ010000391.1:0-5174 GCA_035275125.1 Actinomycetes bacterium
GACCAGCGGTGACGCCTGGCCGCCGACCAGCCCGGCCAGCAGCTCGGCCACGCCGAGGGCGGCCCCGCCGGCCAGCAGCCCGGCCAGCGCACCGATGCCACGCCGACCACGGGATCCGGGTCGCGGGCCGCCGGCCCTCAGAGTCGTCTCAGTGCGCATGCCCCTGGTTCGGAGCCACCCCGCCCCAGGGATTGGTCCTGGCCCCGAGGGGGACTGGTCTGGAGCCGGCGTGGTTGGGTAGGGTCTCGGCATGCCACGACCAGCGACCTTCGGGATCTGGACTGAGCTGCGACCCGGCGGCGGGCGCCAGCCCGACCCGGGCTTCTACGCCGAGCGCCTCGAGGAGGCGGTCCTGGCCGAGCAGCTGGGGCTGGCCGCCGTCTGGGGCAGCGAGCACCATGCGGTCGAGGACGGCCACCTCTCTCAGCAGCTTCCCTACCTGGCCGCCGTGGCCGCCAGGACCTCACGGGTCCGGCTGGGCACGGGCGTGCTGCTGCTGCCCCTCTACCGGCCGAGGGAGGTCGCCGAGCAGGCCGGGGTGACCGACCTGCTGGCGGATGGCCGCCTGATCCTCGGCCTTGGCGGCGGCTGGGTGGAGCGGGAGTTCGACGCCTTCGGGGTCGACCGCTCCAGCCGGGGCCGGCTGCTGGAGGAGAAGCTGGGCGTGCTGCGCCGCGCTTTGGCCGACGGGGTGACCGGCGACGGCCCCGACGGCACCGACCTGCCCGTCGGCCCCCGGTCGCCCCAGCCGGGCGGCCCGCCGCTCTACCTCGGCGGCACCGCCCCCAAGGCCCTTGACCGCGTGGCCAGGCTGGCCGACGGCTGGTTCGCCCTCGCCCACTACCGCTGGCAGAAGACGGCCGAGGCCTGGCCGGTGCTGGCCGAGGCCCTGGAGCGGGCGGGCCGGCCGGCCGGCAGCTTCCCGGTCGTGGCCGGCGTCCACCTGCGGGTCAGTGACGACCCCGAGCGCACCTGGGCCACCGAGCTCGCCCCGGCCGTCGCCTACCAGCTCGACCGGTACGGCGACTGGGCCACCGACCGCGACCAGCCCCGTCCCGAACCGATCGACCCCGGCCGCCTCAAGCGCTCGGCCGTGTTCTGCGACACCGCCGAGGGGGTCGTGGCCGCCCTCAGCCAGTTCCAGGAGCAGCTCCCCTTCACCCACGTGAGCCTGTGGAGCCGCCCGCCGGGCACCAGCCACGAGGCCGCCTGCGAGAACCTGGAGCGGGTGGCCAGGGAGGTCGCGCCAGCCTTCGCCGGCCCCGAGCCCCCCTGGCGGGCTCCGGCGGCCCCGCCACCGGCCGGCTGACGCCGGCTCTCGACCCAGGGAGGACGCCGTGCGGCTGGTCTCGTTCGAGGGAGGCTTCGGGCGCGTCGAGGGCGACGCGGTCATCCCCATGGGCCCGTCGCTGGTCGACTGGCTGACCTTTGGCACCCAGGGCGTGGCCACCGCCGCCCCGCGGCCGCTGGCGGAGGTCCGGCTGCTGGCCCCCGTGCCCCGGCCGGGCAAGATCATCTGCGTCGGCCTCAACTACCGCGACCACGCCCGCGAGATCGGCCAGGCCATCCCCACCGAGCCGGTGCTGTTCCCCAAGTACGCCAACTCGGTGGTCGGCCCCGGGGCCGACGTGGTCGTCCCGCCCGAGGCCGAGCAGATCGACTACGAGGCCGAGCTGGCCGTGGTCATCGGCCGGCGGGCCAGCAGGGTCAGCACCGCCGACGCCCTCGGCCAGGTGGCCGGCTACGCCTGCGCCAACGACGTCTCGTCACGCTCGCTCCAGTTCCGCTCCGCCCAGTGGCTGCTGGGCAAGGCGATCGACACCTTCCTGCCGCTCGGCCCGTACCTGGTCACGGCCGACGAGGTCCCCGACCCGCAGGCCCTCGGCATCCGCTGTCTGGTCAACGACGAGGTGCTCCAGTCGTCCGACACCGGCCAGATGGTGCTCGGGGTGGCCGAACTGGTCAGCTACATCAGCCGGACCATCACCCTCGAGCCGGGCGACCTGCTGGTCACCGGCACCCCCGCGGGGGTCGGGATGGCCGCCGACCCGCCCCGGTTCCTGGGTCCCGGCGACCGGATGCTGGTCGAGATCGACGGCCTCGGCGAGCTCGAGAACACCGTCCGGGCAAGGCCCTGAGCTGGCTCTCACCTGGTTCTCAGCAGCGGGAATAGTAACCATGTGGCAATGTCGGGGGGTTCCCCTACACTCGCCGCATGTCTGCAATCCAAGCCACTGACCTGGTCCGCCGATTCGACAAGGTCGAGGCTGTCCGCGGCGTCAGCCTCGAGGTCGCCGAGAGCGAGATCTACGGCTTCCTGGGCCCCAACGGGGCGGGGAAGTCGACCATCGTCCGCATCCTGACCACCCTGCTCCAGCCGACCAGCGGGTCGGGCTCGGTGCTGGGCCACGACGTGGTCAAGGAGCCGACCACGGTGCGGCGCCTGATCGGCGTCGCCCTCCAGGAAGCCGGGCTCGACCCCAAGCAGACCGGCCGCGAGCTGCTCACCCTCCAGGGCAGGCTGTACGGCCTGAAGGGCAAGGTCCTCAGCGACCAGGTCGCCGAGGTGACCGAGCTGGTCGGCCTGACCGACGCCATCGACCGGCGCATCCAGACCTTCTCGGGCGGCATGAAGCGCCGCCTCGACCTGGCCTCGGCGCTGCTGCACCGCCCGCGGGTGCTGTTCCTGGACGAGCCGACCACCGGCCTCGACCCGCTGTCACGGGCGCTGATCTGGGACCGCATCCGCGAGCTCCGCGAGCGGTTCGGGGCCACCATCTTCCTCACCACCCAGTACCTGGAGGAGGCCGACGAGCTGGCCGACCGGGTGGCGATCATCGACCACGGCCGGATCGTCCGCCAGGGCACCCCGGCGGCCCTCAAGGCCGAGGTCGGCGCCGACGTGATCGACGTGGCCGTCGAGGAGCGCGAGACCGGCGCGGCCCGCGAGGCCATCACCGACCTCCAGGAGAGAGGCGAGCTGCCCCGGGGCGAGCTGCGCGGCACCAGGGACGGCTACACCCTGTTCGTGCCCGACGGGCCGGAGAACCTGGCCGTGCTCATCCGCGGCCTGGACAAGGCCGGTGTCCGCTTCGGGGCGGTCAGTGTGTCGCGGCCGACCCTTGACGACGTGTTCCTGGCCGCCACCGGCGGGCGCATGGCCGCCGCCGACGGCGAGAGCGAGGACGGCCAGGCCCAGGAGAGCGAGCCGGCCGGCGCCGGAAGGAGGACATCGTGAGCGCCGCCGCGCCTGACGCCGGTCGCCTGCCAGGGAGCGGGTCCGGCGAGCCGCAGACCCTTGCCGCCCCGGCCGGGCTGATCTCCGACATCCTGGCCATCACCGGCCGGGCCGTCCGCGGGATCCTGCGTGAGCCTGAACTGTTCATCTTCGCGCTGATCATCCCCGTGTTTTTCTTCGTGGTGCAGATCGGCGCCCTCGGCGACGTGGCCGAGCAGCAGCTCGGGATCAGCAACTACGCCACCTTCCAGCTCCCGATCTCGATCCTGTTCGCGGCGGCCAGCACCTCGGGCGGCAACGCCCTGGTCCTGGACATCGCCGGCGGCTACTGGGACAAGTTGTCGCTCACCCCCGCCCACCGCTCCTCGCTGGTGATCGGCAACCTGTTCGGCGAGATGTTCGCCGTGCTCGGCTACAGCCTGGTGCTGCTCATCTTCGGGTTCGTGATCGGGGTCCGCTTCGCCGACAACGCTGTGCTCGGGTCCGTCGGGCTGCTGGCGCTGACGCTGCTGTTCGGGATCGGGTTCGCCTCGGTCAGCATCGCCGTCGCCCTGGCCACCGGGTCGGTCCGGGCCACCCAGTCCACCTTCATCATCTTCTTCCCGCTGCTGTTCCTGACCCCGAGCGCCCTGCCGCGGGACCTGATGACCGGCTGGTTCGAGAAGGCGGTCAGCATCAATCCCATGACCTACGTGGTCGAGGCGGCCCGCAGCTTCCTGTTCGGCTACGACGGCGCCGTCATCGCCAAGGGGTTCCTCGCCGCCGCGCTGTTCAGCGCCCTGACCTTCGCTCTCACCGCCCTGGCCTTCCGCCGCCGCGTCCGCATGGGCTGATCCCGGGTCCCGCCCGGCACCGCTTGCCGCTGGGGGCCGGGCTGGACGGTGGACGGGCGCGGTAGGCTTCCCGCTTCGGGACGGAAGGGCGGCGAGGCGGTAGATGGAGCGGCGAACGCTCGGACCGAACGGCTTCGAGGTACCGGTGGTCGGCATGGGGACCTCGCGGACGTTCGACGTCCGCGGGCGCGCCGCCGAGGCGACCAGCCGCCGGATCGTCGAGGAGGCGCTCGACGTCGGCGCCAACCTGTTCGACACCTCGCCCATGTACGGCGAGGCCGAGCGGGTCCTCGGCCTGGCCCTTGACGGGCGACGCGCCGAGGCGATCGTCGCCACCAAGGTGTGGACCGCCGACGACGACCTGGCCGAGCGACAGATCGAGACCTCACTGCACCACGCCCACGGCCGGGTCGAGCTGTACCAGGTCCACAACCTGGTCGCCTGGCCGGCCCGACTGGACCGGCTGGAGAAGCTCCGCGACGAGGGCCTGATCGACGTTCTCGGGGCCACCCACTACGACGCGGCCGCCTTCGACGAGCTGATGACGGTCATGCGCACCGGCCGGATCGGCTTCGTCCAGATCCCCTACAACCCCCTGGAGCGCGACGTCGAGCGAGCAGTGCTCCCCCTGGCCGAGGAGCTGAACCTGGGCGTGATGCTGATGCGCCCGTTCGGCCGCGGCTCGGTCCTCCGCCGCTGGCCATCGGCCGCCGAGCTGGCCCCCCTCGAGCCCTTCGGCGTCACCACCTGGGCCCAGGCTCTCCTCAAGTGGGGTCTCTCCGACCCCCGCTGCACCCTCTCCATCCCCGCCACCTCCCGCCCCGGCCGCATGACCCAGAACGCCGCCGCGGGCAACCCCCCCTGGTTCGGCCCCGACGAGCGTGACCTCGTAACCCGCCTCGCCACTCGCACCTAGGCGACGGGTCGCGCCCCGGCGATGGGCCGATGTCTGTGGAGCTGGCATGACCGCGGTGCTGGAAGCCGGTACTCTGGGTGGTTCGGGCTCGCCTCCTTGGGGGGCGAGTCGCCAGCCCTCAGCCCCCGTTCATGAGGAGGACCGCTGCCGGGTTACGCGGCCGCTCTTTCCGGCCTCTCCGACGTCG
>DATENJ010000392.1:0-7097 GCA_035275125.1 Actinomycetes bacterium
GAACGGCTCCAGGTAGGCCCAGGTCTCGGCGAACTCCTCGGTGGAGATGGGGCGGCTGGCCAGCGCCACCCGCTCCCGGACGTCCTGGAGGTGGGGGCTGGTGTAGACGCCGGCCCCGATCCCGAAGGCGGCCAGCAGCGAGGCGACCATCCGGGCGGTCGTGGTCTTGCCGTTGGTGCCGGTCAGGTGCAGGGCGGGCGCCGTCCGCTCGGGGTGGTCAAGCAGCTCGGCCAGCCGGCTGATCCGGTCGAGGCTGGGCCCCATGCGGGTCGGCATCCGCGCGTACAAGGCATCGACGGCGTCCTGGAAGTCCATGACGCCGTCGATAGTAGTGGTCACCGGCACCAGCGGCACCAGCCGCCGCAGCCCTCGCCGTGGCAGTAGCGGCAGTAGCACCGGTGCGCCTCCTGCTGGAGCATCCAGAGCACGACGAACACCTCCCCGGTTTTCGGGAAGCAATGCGAAACGAAAAAACCGCCTCCCTGGGGGGGCGGCCACCGCGAATTCAGACGCTGAGTCAGCGCCTCACGGTGCGATCCCTCCGGGGAGCGCGAAGCTCGAGGTGGCGGACGGGACGGCCCGGCCGCGCAGGTGAGCGCGGCGTCCGCGACCGCGGAGCCACAGTACGTGCTTCATGTTCGCCGTCACGTCGTTCACCGCCTCTCAGCCGCTACCTTCCAGAGTGGCAGTTTGCGCGCGGCCCGGCGCACCCGTCAAGGGCTATTCTCGGAGAGGAATTCGGCGAGCAGATTGTGGGCGGCCGGGCGGATCCGGCCGTCGCTGTCCAGCAGGCCCTCGAGGCGGCCGTCGGCCAGCAGCTGCTCGACGGCCCTCCCGGTGGCCAGCTTGCCGTAGGGCCAGGGCCGCAGGTCGTCGGGGAACCTTTCGGCCAGGGCGCCCAGCACCGACTGCACCGTCTCAACCCCGCCGGACCCCTTGGCCTCGACCTCGACCTCGATCAGCCGCGCCGTTCCGGCCGGGAGCTGGTAGGCGACGTCGTCGAGGGTCAGCTCGGCCACCGGACCGGCGCCCGGGGCGTCCCGCTCGACCACGTCCCGGGGGACGCGGGTGGTCTCGCGGGTCTGGGTCGGGTGCAGCCCGAGGGCGGCCAGGTCGGCCAGCGGCTCCCCCACCTCGGCCGGGGTGGGCAGCTCGACGCCGCGGCGCGCCAGCTCCTCCAGGGCGACCCGGAGGGCGTCGGCCGACCAGGGGGCCTCCAGCTCCAGCCGCTCGGAGGCCAGCCCGGACCGGACGGCGTCGGCCTTGAGGGTCAGCAGGGGCCGGCCGTCCTGCTCCCGGAGCCGGAAGGCGACCCGGGACCCGGCAAGGGCGCCGTCGTCGGTGTCGATGTAGACGTCGCGGATCCGCCGGGCCGGAAGCGGCCGCAGCTGGAACCGGTCGACCACCTCGAGGGCGGCCACCCGGTCCCCAGCCGCCTCCTGGTCGTCGGCGCGGACCAGCAGGACCCCTTCGACCTCGCGGGGGTGCTCGCTCATGTGGCGGCCTCCTCGGCCGGGGCCAGCTCGACCCGCACGCCGAGGCCGTCGGCGTCCGGGCGCTCACGGTACCCGAACGCCGACACCCGCCCGGCCGCGGCCAGGTCGGTCTCGGCCGCCCTGACGGCGTCCAGCCACGACGGCGGGCCGCTGACCTCGGCGTGGGCCACCGGGGTGCGCAGGGGCAGCCTGGCCTGGCTCTTGGCCCGCCGCAGGGCGGCGATGACTAGGCTGGCCGCCTCCAGCGGGCGCCGGTCGGCGGCGACCCCGGCCGACTCCGGCCATGGCGCCAGGTGGACCGAGCCGTCGCGCCACCACGACCACACCTCCTCGCAGGCGTACGGGAGGTAGGGGGCCAGCAGCCGGACCTGGACCTCCAGGGCGCCGCGCAGGGCCGCCCTGGCCGCTCCGCCGGCCGGCTCGCCCACCGGCCGGTAGGCCCGGTCCTTGACCAGCTCCAGGTAGTCGTCGCAGAACGACCAGAAGAACCGCTCCACCCGCTCGAGGGCGGCCGTCCAGTCGGCGGCCTCGAGGGCCTCGGTGGCGTCGGCCACGACCACGTCCAGGCCGGCCAGCATGGCCAGGTCGAGCGGCTCGGCCGGCCCCCCGGCATCGGAGCCGTCCTCAGGGAGGCTCAGGATGAACCGTCCCGAGTTGAGCAGCTTGACGGCCAGGCGGCGGCCGACCCGCATCTGGCCCTCGTCGACGGCGGTGTCGGTGCCTGGCCGCCCCCCGGCCGCCCAGTAGCGCAGGGCGTCGGCCCCGTAGCGCTCCAGCAGGGCCGTCGGGGTGACGACGTTGCCCTTGGACTTGGACATCTTGCGCCGGTCGGGGTCGACCACCCAACCGGAGATGGCCGCCCGAGACCAGGGCAGGGTGCCGTGCTCGAAGTCGGACCGGACGACCGTGTAGAAGAGCCAGGTCCGGATGATCTCGTGGGCCTGGGGGCGCAGCTGCATGGGGAACACCTTGGCGAACCGCTCCGGTTCCTCCTCCCAGCCCCCGGCGATCTGAGGGGTCAGCGACGAGGTGGCCCATGTGTCGAACACGTCGGGGTCGCCGGTGAAGCCGCCCGGCCGGCCCCGGTCGGCGGCCTGGTAGCCGTCGGGCACGTCGGTGGACGGGTCGACCGGCAGGCGGGCCTCGTCGGGAACGATGGGGTGGTCGTGGTCGACCTCGCCGTCGCTGGTCAGCGGGTACCAGAGCGGGACAGGGACGCCGAAGAACCGCTGGCGGCTGACCAGCCAGTCGCTGTGCAGGCCGGTGACCCAGTGCTCGTAGCGGGCGCGCATGTACGGCGGCTGCCACTCAATGGCGCGGCCCCGCTCCAGCAGCCGTTCGCGGTGGATGAGCAGGCGGATGAACCACTGGCGGCTGGTCACGATCTCCAGCGGCCGGTCGCCGTTCTCGTAGAACTTCACCGGGTGGGTCACCGGCCGGGGCTCGCCAACCAGGTCGCCCGAGGACCCGAGCAGGCCGACGACCCGGCGGCGGGCGTCGGCGATGGTCTGGCCGGCCAGCTCGTCCCAGGCCGGGCCGGCGGGCACGCCGTCGGGCGGCTCGGCCTGGAGGCGGCCGGCGCGGGTCACGATGGAACGGACCGGCAGCTTCAGCTCACGCCACCAGAGCACGTCGGTGAGGTCGCCGAAGGTGCAGATCATGGCCAGCCCGGTCCCCTTGCCGGGGTCGGCCAGCCGGTGGGCGACCACCGGGACGGGCGCCCCGAACAGTGGCGTGGTCGCGGTCGTGCCGACCAGGTCGCGGTAGCGGTCGTCGCCCGGGTGGGCGACAAGGGCCACGCACGCCGCCAGCAGCTCCGGCCGGGTCGTCTCGACCACCAGGTCCCGTTCCTGGCCTTCTGGCTCGGGCCCCTCGGCCCGGAACCGCACCCGCACGGCGACGCCGGGGACCTCGCGGTCCTCGACCTCGGCCTGGGCCACGGCCGTTCGGTAGGTCACGTCCCACAGCGTCGGCGCCTCGGCCTGGTAGGCCTCGCCCCCGGCCAGCGAATGCAGGAACCCGCGCTGGGAGGCCCGCCGGGCCCGCTCGCCGATGGTGGTGTAGGCCAGCGACCAGTCGACCGACAGCCCGAGCTGGCGCCACAGGCGCTCGAACACCTGCTCGTCGGCCTCGGTCAGGAGCCGGCACAGCTCGACGAAGTTGGGCCGCGAGATGGGTTGCTTGGGCTGCTTGGGGTTGGCCGGGCTGGCCGGCGGCGCGAAGTCCGGGTCATAGGGCAGCGAGGGGTCGCAGCGGACCCCGTAGTAGTTCTCGACCCGGCGCTCGGTCGGCAGCCCGTTGTCGTCGAAGCCGACCGGGTAGAACACCGCCCGCCCGCGCATCCGCTGGAACCTGGCCAGGACGTCGGGATGGCAGTAGGAGAAGACGTGGCCGAGGTGCAGCGACCCGCTGACCGTCAGGGGCGGGAAGTCGATCGCGTAGACGTCCTCCCGCGGCCGCCGCTGGTCGAACCGGTAGGTGCCGTCGGCCTCCCAGCGGGCTCCCCACCTGGCCTCGAGCCCCTCGAGGGACGGCCGCTCCGGGACCCGGCCCATACGTCGCCCTCCCGGGTGTCGCCGGTGCCGCTCATCGGCCGGCCCCGGACAGCTCGACCCGCTGGGCGCGGACCTTGGCCAGGGCCTGGTCGACCTCGGCCAGGCGCTCGCGGGCCTTGGCGACCACGCTGGCCGGAGCCTTCTCCACAAAGGCGGGGTTGGCCAGCTTGGCCTCGGCCCTGGTCCGCTCGACGTCAAGGGCGGCCAGCTCACGGTCCAGGCGGGCCCGTTCCTCGTCCAGGTCGAGCAGCCCCTCGAGCGGCAGGTACAGCTCGGCCCGCCCGGCCAGCAGCTTGGCGGTGGGGACGGCGGGCGCCGCCGGCTCGACCGCAACGGCCTCGAGGCGGGCCAGGCGGCGCAGGCTGTCGGCCTCGGCCCGGAACAGGGCGGCCTGGTCCTCGTCGGCGGCGACCACGACCAGCCGGGGCCGGCTGGCCGTCGGGACCCGGTGCTCGGCCCGGAACCGGCGCAGGGCCACGATCGTCTCCTGGAGGTCGGCCATGCCCGTCTCGGCCCGGGGGTCGACGTCGCCGGGCCGCTCGGCCGGCCACGGCCCCAGCGTGATGGTCTCGACCCCGGTCAGGGCCCGGGCCAGTTCCTCGGTGACGAACGGCATCACCGGGTGGAGGAGCCGAAGGGTCACCTCGAGAGCGTAGGCCAGGGTGGCCCCGGCCCGCTCGGCGTCCTCGCCGCCCGCGCCCAGCCGCGGCTTGGCCAGCTCGACCGCCCAGTCGGCCAGCTCGCTCCAGGCGAACCCGTGCAGCAGCCGCGCCGCCTCGGCCGGGTCGAACCCGTCGTAGGCGGCCGTCACCGCCTCCCTGGTCGCCTCGAGTCTGGACAGCAGCCAGCGGTCGGCGAGGGCAGAGGACGGGCTCGGTTGGGGGGGGTTCAGGGGGGCGCTTTCCGCCCCCCCGATGGATCCCAGCACGAACCGGCCCAGGTTCCAGAGCTTGTTGGCGAAGTTGCGGGCGCCCTCGACCCACTCCTCGGCCATGGGCACGTCGCTGCCCGGGTTGGCCCCGCGGATCAGGGCGAACCGGAGGGCGTCGGTGCCGTAGCGGTCCATCAACTCGATCGGGTCGATGACGTTCCCGAACGACTTGGACATCTTCTTGCCCTGGGCGTCGCGGACCATCCCGTGGATGGCGACCACCTCGAACGGGGTCGGCGGCTGGAAGTGGCAGCCGAACATCAGCATCCGGGCCACCCAGAAGAAGATGATGTCGTACCCGGTGACCAGCACCGACGTCGGGTAGAAGGCCTTCAGGTCGTCGGTCTGGTCGGGCCAGCCGAGGGTCGAGAACGGCCACAGCCCGCTCGAGAACCAGGTGTCGAGCACGTCCTCGTCCTGGGCCAGCTCGCCGGCCCCGCACTCGGCGCAGGCGGCGGGGTCCTGGCGGGCCACGGTGACGTGCCCGTCCGGGCAGTACCAGGCGGGGATGCGGTGGCCCCACCAGAGCTGGCGCGAGACGCACCAGTCGCGGATCTGCTCCATCCAGCCGAAGAAGGTCTTCTCGTAGCGGACCGGCTCGAACCGGGTCTGCCCGGAGCGGACCGTTTCCATGGCCTTGTCGGCCAGCGGCCTTGTGGCCACGAACCACTGGAGCGACAGCCGCGGCTCGACCTCGGTCCGGCAGCGGTAGCAGTGCCCGACCGAGTGGGGCGCCTCGGTGACCCGCTCCAGCAGGCCCAGCTCGGCCAGGGCGGCCTTGACCTCGCGGCGGGCGGCATAGCGGTCAAGACCCTCGAACCGCCCACCTTCGGCGTTGACCACCGCCTCCTCGGTGAGGATGTCGACGGCCGGCAGGTCCTGGCGCTGGGCGATCTCCCAGTCGACGAGGTCGTGGGCCGGGGTGACCTTGACCGCCCCGGTCCCGAACTCGCGGTCCACGGCCGCGTCGGCCACGATCGGGATCAGCCGGTCGACCAGGGGCAGGCGCACGGTCTTGCCGACCAGGTCGCGGTAGCGGGGGTCGTCGGGGTGGACGGCCACGGCGGTGTCGCCCAGCATCGTCTCGGCCCGCGAGGTCGCGACCCTGATGAAGCCGGACCCGTCGGCCAGCGGGTAGCGCAGGAGGGTGAGCTCGCCCGGGACCTCCTCGTGCTCGACCTCGATGTCGGACAGGGCGGTCAGGCAGCGGGGGCACCAGTTGATGATCCGCCGGCCCCGGTACAGCAGTCCCTGCTCGTAGAGGGAGACGAACACCTCGCGGACGGCCCTGGAAAGGCCCTCGTCCATGGTGAAGCGCTCCCGCGACCAGTCGACCGAGTCGCCGAGGCGCTGCATCTGGCCGAGGATCCGCCCGCCGGACTCGGCCTTCCACTCCCAGACCCGCTCCACGAACGCCTCACGGCCCAGGTCGAAGCGGGTCTTGCCCTCCTTGGCGAGCTCCCGCTCGACGACGTTCTGGGTGGCGATGCCGGCGTGGTCCATGCCTGGCAGCCACAGCACCTCGAACCCTCGCATGCGGTGCAGCCGGGCCAGCCCGTCCTGATACGTGTGGTCCAGAGCATGACCAATGTGCAGTGATCCGGTCACATTTGGAGGTGGAAGGGCCATGCTGAAGCGGGGCCGGTCCGCGGCCGGGTCGGCCTCGAACACGCCGGCGTCGAGCCAACGCCGGGAGGTGGGACCCTCGACCGTCGTGGGGTCGTAGGTCTTGGGAAGCTCGGGGCGCCCTTGTGGGGTGGTCACGGGTGATGTGCTCCTCGATCGGCTACCGGGCGCGCGCCGTTCCGCGGCACGCGAAGCGAAGCTAGCCCGGTACTCGAAGGGCCGAGGCGGTCTGTGCCGCCAGCGTGGCCATGAGCCTGCGCAGCCTTGTCCCGTCCATCGTGCTCAGGCGCTGCGCTCCCGGCGCGTCCGCTCGGGGGCCTCCCGGTCCCGTGGGACCAGGGTGGGGTTGACCCCGCTGGAGACCACGTCGGCGGTGATCACGCAGCGGCGGATGTCGTCGCGCGACGGCAGGTCGTACTGGACGTCGAGCAGGACCTCCTCGAGGATCGCCCGCAGGCCGCGGGCGCCCGTGCCCCGCAGGATCGCCTG
>DATENJ010000393.1:0-2608 GCA_035275125.1 Actinomycetes bacterium
AGCTGAGCACCGACCAGCTGCTGTCCCGGCTGCCGGGCGGCCCGACCGAGGGCTGGCAGGCCGTGGTCTACCAGGTGAGCGGGGGCCGCGTGCGCCCGACCCCCGGCACGGCCGAGCGGAACCGGCAGAAGCTGGCGGCGCGGATCGGGGCGCCCGTGGCCGGCTGCCAGCGGATCGCCGTGGTCGCGCTCAAGGGCGGGGTCGGCAAGACGACCACCACCGCCTGCCTCGGCGCGATCTTCGCCGAGCACCGCGGCGACCGGGTGGTGGCCGTCGACGCCAACCCCGACCCGGGCACCCTCGGCTACCGCATCCACCGCAACACCGCCCGCACGGCCTCCGACCTGCTGGCCAACGTGGACAAGCTGGAGCGCTACGCCGACGTCCGCGCCTACGCCTCCCAGACCGACCTGCGCCTCGAGGTGATCGCGTCCGAGGCCGACCCGGGCCGCGACGACGCCTTCGGCGAGGACGACT
Organism: Actinomycetes bacterium; assembly: GCA_035275125.1. Taxonomy (GTDB): domain Bacteria; phylum Actinomycetota; class CALGFH01; order CALGFH01; family CALGFH01; genus CALGFH01. The sequence goes on from DATENJ010000393.1 coordinate 478, forward strand.
ACCGCGAGCTGGCCGCCGTCCTCGAGCGCTTCTACTCGCTGGTCCTGACCGACTGCGGCCCCGGCCTGCTCCATTCGGCCATGCGCGCCATCCTGCCGACGGCCGACCAGCTGGTGGTGGTGGCCGCCCCCAGCCTCGACGGCGCCCGCTCGGCCAGCCTGACCCTCGACTGGCTGGTCAAGCACGGCTACGGGGCGCTGGCCCGTTCCTCGGTGGTGGTGATCAACGCCGTCCGCCAGCGCGGCCTGGTCGACGTGGACAAGCTCCAGGAGCATTTCGCCCGCCGCTGCCGGGCGGTGGTCCGGGTCCCGTACGACCGCCACCTCGAGACCGGCGCCGAGATCGTCCTCGACGAGCTGGCCCCGGCCACCCGCCGCGCCTACGTGCGGCTCGCGGCCGCGGTGGCCGACGGCTTCCGCCCCCCGGCCCGTGACGGCGGCCAGGCCTAGCGCGTTGCTATGATCCACCTATGCCGACCTATGAATACGCCTGCACCGAGTGCGGCGAGCGCACCGAGGTGGTGCGGTCGATCTCGGACGAGCCGATGACGACCTGCCCGGTCTGCGGGGGTGCCCTGCGCAAGGTCTTCTCGCCGGTCGGCATCGTGTTCAAGGGGTCGGGCTTCTACCGGACCGACTCGCGGGGCCGGCCCTCGACCTCCAAGGCCGACGGCGGCGGCGACAAGGACAAGTCCAAGAAGGCCGCCGACAACAGCTCGGCCTCCAAGGCCTCGTCCTCGGACGGCGGCAGCTCCAGCTCCACGACCAAGGCGACCGAGAAGAGCGCCTGACCCGGGTCTGGTTCCGCTCCGCTACCATGCCCGCGGCCGCCGCCCTGGCGGCCGCCTCGCGGGGGGTCTCCCCGCCGGTCGAAAGGTGCGAGCGTCATGGCCCGTCCCCAGGCCGAGCTCGGGGTCTTCGGCGGCTCCGGGTTCTACGCGTTCCTCGACGGTGTCGAGGAGCACACGGTCGAGACGCCCTTTGGCGCCCCGTCCGACAAGGTGGCGATCGGCGAGGTCGAGGGCCGCAGGGTCGCCTTCCTCCCACGCCACGGCCGCCGTCACCAGTACCCGCCCCACAAGATCCCCTACCGGGCCAACCTGTGGGCGATGAAGGAGCTCGGCGTGCGACGGGTGATCGGCCCCTGCGCCGCCGGGTCGCTCCAGGCCGAGGCCGCCCCCGGCCACTTCGTCATCTGCGACCAGGTGGTCGACAGGACCTGGGGCCGTGACGACACCTACTACGACGGGCCAGAGACCACCCACATCTCCTTCGCCGACCCCTACTGCCCCGAGCTGCGCTCCCTCGCCCTCAAGGAGGCCGAGGCCCAGGGCATCACCGCCCACGACGGCGGCACCATGGTGGTCATCCAGGGCCCGCGCTTCTCGACCCGGGCCGAGTCCAGGTGGTTCCAGGGCAACGGCTGGAAGGTCATCAACATGACCGGCTACCCCGAGTCCCTGCTGGCCCGCGAGCTCGAGCTCTGCTACGTGAACATCTCCCTGATCACCGACTACGACGTCGGCCTCGAGGGCCTGCCCGGGGTCGACCCGGTCTCCCACTCCGAGGTCGTCCGGGTCTTCCAGGAGAACAACGCCAAGCTCAAGGATCTCCTCTTCGCCCTGCTGCCGAGCATCCCCGGCGACCGCACCTGCCCGTGCGCCACCGCCCTCAAGGGCGCCCGCTTCGAGGCCTGACAGAAAGGGTCCGGGCCGTGCTCCGCGCCATCCTCCTCGGGATCGTCCAGGGGATCACCGAGTTCCTGCCGATCTCCTCGTCGGCCCACCTCTCGATCGTGCCCCGGCTGCTCGGCTACAGCACCCCGACCCTGGCCTTCGAGGTCCTGCTGCATTTCGGCACCCTGGCCGCGGTGACCGCCTACTTCGCCAGGGACCTGTGGGCGTTCGTGCTGTGCCTGGTCGCGCCCGGCCGGCTCGGGCCGGAGGAGGCGGCCACCCGGCGGCGGCTGCTGGGGCTGCTCGCCCTGGCCTCGGTCCCGCCCTCCAGCTCCCCTGGCGCCGAGGCCGGCGCCGGGCGGGCCCTGCGGGAGCGGTCGTACAGCTCGGCCGCGATCATGATCGCGGTGGTCAGCACCAGCCAGACCGACGCCCGCAGCGGCCGGGCGGTCTGCT
>DATENJ010000394.1:0-3850 GCA_035275125.1 Actinomycetes bacterium
CCCGCCAGAGGGCTGGGGCGGCCGCTCCCGGTTCCCCCGACCGTCACCCTGAGGTACGTTAATGCGTGAATGCGGTGTCGTTGCGCACGCAACCTCCCGCCGGAGGGAGTGGTCTAGTTGGCACGGTTCACGACCAGGTTCGGCTCACTTGACGACTACGAGAAAGGCCGCGTCGAGGTCATCGACGACGAGCCCCACCACTACGCGTTCTCCAACGTGTTCGAGGTCGCCTCGCGGTCCCGGCCGTACGAGAAGGTCGCGGTCGGCAAGAACCGCCAGTACGTGCTGGAGGCGATCCGGGCCGAGGGCACCTCGGACTGGCGGACCTGCGCCCACGACGAGTTCGTCCTGGTCATGGACGGCGAGGTCCGGATCGAGCTGGCCAAGCTCAGCGACGAGCAGGCGCCCGACCCGGCCTCAGAGGGCGACCGGGCCCTCGGTGGCGAGCCCGGCGGCCCGCGCATGGGCGAGGTCGTCGCCCGCCGCGGCCACATGACCCTGCTCCCCAAGGGCGCCGCCTACCGCTTCCACGCCGAGCACCCCGGCGTGATCCTGATGCAGACCATCGAGGGCCCCGACACCGTCTTCAAGTGGGCGGAGATCGTCCAGACCACCCCCTAGGGGGCAGGCAGGAGGCAGCACCGTGGCAACCACCGAGGCCGAGACGACCGTCGAGATCCAGTCAGGAGACCCCAACGAGGCCGGCTACCGCCCCTTCCGGCTGGGCGAGTTCAAGTTCCGCCGCGACGACTACTTCGTCTACATCGACTGGCCCACCGGCAGCCACGTGATGAGCGCCGACGCCTTCCTCAAGGCGCTCCAGCGGGACGTGGCCTGGGACTTCTTCTACGGCATCGTCAACTTCGACGGGGTCATCGGGACCGTCAACCACTACGGCACCGTCGACCTGTTCGCCGGCCGCTACAACGACGGCTACCGCAAGGCCGAGCTCGACCACCTCGAGAACATGCCGACCCCGGCCATCCGCGAGACCTTCAAGGCCATGCTGGACGACTGGACCAACGAGACCTTCGACCCGTTCGCCAGCCCGGACGAGACCGGCTCGGCCTTCGGCCCCAAGAACGGCGACAACCGTAAGGCGATCACCCGCCACCGGGTCGCGGCCGCCCGCATGGTCGGGGTCAAGGGCGACGAGCAGATCCGCAGCGACGCCAGCGGCTTCCCCGTCAACCGCCACTTCACCGACGTCCCCCAGGACGAGCCGGAGATCCGGGCCGAGGAGGGCTTCGAGGACGAGCTGGCCTCGTTCAACCTGTTCGCCTACCTGTCGCGCTCCGACGTGACCTGGAACCCGTCGGTGGTCTCGGTCTGCAAGGACAGCCTGTTCTGTCCCACCACCGAGGAGTACATCCTGCCGATCATCCACGGCAACGACCGGGTCGAGTGGTTCCTGCAGCTGTCGGACGAGATCTACTGGGACGTCGAGGACCGCGATTCCGGCCAGATCCGCTCCAAGGTGGTGATGAAGCCGGGCGACGTCGCCGCCATGCCGGCCGACATCCGCCACCAGGGCTTCGCGCCCAAGCGGTCGATGCTGCTGGTCTGGGAGAACGGCGCCGGCGACCTGCCCGAGCTGATCTCCAGCGGCCAGCTGCCGACGTACCCGGTCGAGCTCTAGCGGCGGCGCATGGCGGGCGCGACTGTCGCCGGGCCGACCCGGCTGTTCATCGGGGGCGAGTTCGCCGACGCCGCCGACGGCGCGACCATCCCGGTGACCAGTCCCCACGACGGCAGCCACCTGGCCGACGTCGCCGAGGCCAGGGCGGTCGACGTCGACCGGGCGGTGGCCGCGGCCCGCTCGGCCTTCGCCGCCTGGAGCGCCACCCCGGCCGCCGAGCGGGGCCGGCTGCTGCTCAAGCTGGCCGATGCCATCGAGGAGCGGGCGGCCGAGCTGGCCCGGCTCGAGTCGGCCGACACCGGCCACCCGATCCGCGACTCGACCCGCCTTGACGTGCCCCGGACGGCGGCCACCTTCCGCTACTTCGGCGGCATGGCCGACAAGTACGAGGGCTCGGTGGTGCCGGTCGAGCGGGGGTTCCTCAACTACGTGGTCCGCGAGCCCGTCGGGGTGGTCGGCCAGATCGTCCCCTGGAACTTCCCCCTGATGTTCTGCAGCTGGAAGCTGGGGCCGGCCCGGGCCGCCGGCAACACCGTCGTGCTGAAGCCGGCCGAGCTGACCCCGCTGACCTCGCTGCGGGTGGCCGAGCTGATGGCCGAGGTCGGCTTCCCGCCAGGGGTGGTCAACGTCGTCCCAGGCTACGGGCACGTCGCCGGGGCCGCCCTTGCCGCCCACCCGGGCGTCCAGAAGGTGTCGTTCACCGGCTCGACCGAGGTCGGCCGGCGCATCGTCGAGGCCTCGGCCGGCAACCTCAAGCGTCTCCAGCTGGAGCTGGGCGGCAAGGGGGCCAACATCGTCTTCGCCGACGCCGACGTGGCCAGGGCGGTCAACGGGTCGGCCTTCGCCATCTTCCACAACCAGGGCCAGGCCTGCATCGCCGGGTCCCGTCTGCTGCTCGAGGAGCCGATCGCCGAGGAGTTCCAGGAGCGGTTCGTCGAGCTGGCCCGGAGCATCCGGCTGGGCGACCCGCTGGACGAGGCCACCGAGATGGGGCCGCTCACCTCCCCTGAGCACCGCGACCGGGTGCTTGCCTACGTCAAGGTGGCCCGCGACGAGGGCGGCGAGCTGCTGTGCGGCGGCAAGGCCCCCGACGACCCGGCCCTGGCCAGGGGCTGCTATGTGGAGCCGACCGTGGTCAGGGCCGACCCGCGGTCGCGGGTCAACCGCGAGGAGGTGTTCGGCCCGTTCGTGACCGTGACCACCTTCTCCGGCGAGGACGAGGCCCTGGAGCTGGCCAACTCGGTCGACTACGGCCTCGGGGGCGGCCTGTGGACCCGCGACCTGGCCCGCGCCCACCGGGTGGCGCGGGCGATCCGCTCGGGCATGGTCTGGGTCAACAGCTACAAGCGGGTCAGCCCAGGCTCGCCGTTCGGCGGGGTCGGCGACTCCGGCTACGGCCGCGAGATGGGCTTCGAGGCGATGCACGGCTACACCGATCCCAAGTCCGTCTGGGTCAACGTCGACGCCGACCTGCCCGTCTGGTACCCGCGCTGATGCTGCGCCCGCTCCCCTCCTTCGCCTACGACGCGCTCGGCGGCCGGGTGGTGTTCGGCGTCGGCGCGGTCGAGCACCTCGGCGAGGAGGTCGACCGCCTCGGGGGCAGGCGGGTGCTGGCCATCGCGGGCAAGCGGGCCGTCGACGGCCTGGTCGAGCGGCTCGGCGACCGCTGGGCGGCCAGCTTCACCGACGTCCAGCAGCACGTCCCGGTCGAGGTGGCCGCCAGGGCGGTGGCCGCGGCCGCCGAGGCCGGCGCCGACTGCCTGGTCGCGCTGGGCGGCGGGTCGGCCACCGGCATGGCCAAGGCGGTCGCCCTCGAGCACCAGGCCCCGATCGTGGCCGTCCCCACCACCTACGCCGGCTCCGAGGTGACCCCGATCTACGGCCTGACCGGCCCCGAAGGCAAGCGGACCGGCCGCGACTCGCGCGTCCTGCCCAGGACGGTGATCTACGACCCGGCCCTCACCACCGCCCTGCCGGCCGAGGTGACCGGGCCGAGCGGCATGAACGCCCTCGCCCACAGCGTCGAGGCCCTGTACGCGCCCGGGGCCAACCCGCTGACCTCGGTGCTGGCCGAGGAGGGAGCACGGGTGCTGGCCCGCGGCCTGCCCCGGGCGGTGGCCGACCCGGCCGACCTGGCCGCCCGGTCCGACGCCCTGCTCGGGGCCTGGCTGGCCGGGTCGGCCATGGCCGCCGCCGGGGTCGGCATCCACC
>DATENJ010000395.1:0-4822 GCA_035275125.1 Actinomycetes bacterium
CTGGAGGACGCGATCCTCGCCGAGGCCCTGACCGCGCTGGACGACGGCGCCATCTTCAAAGCGGCCGCTCAACGCGCGCAGCAGGCCTGGCATAACCAGCACCCTGGCCGTCAAGCCGAACTGGCCGGTGCACGGGCCGCCCTCCGGGGGCGGCAGACGGCCATCAACCGCTACCTGCGGGCCTTCGAGGCCGGACGGCTGCCCGAGTCCACCTGTGCCCACCGGCTCGCCGAGCTCGACCAAGAGGTCCAGGCATTGGCGGCCCGGACGGGGGAGCTGGAAGCAGCCTGCGAGACGACCCCGGCAATGGTGACTAGCGACGACTTGGCCGAAGTTCGGCGCAGGATCGAGCGGGCAGTCGCCGACGGCCCTCCCGAGCAGCTCAAGCGGCTGCTGGACAGCGTGGTGGACCAGATCGTGGTCGAGTCGAGGGCGTGCATCCAGCCGTACTTCGTCGCGCCCACAGTTCGTACGCGTATCCGTTCGCGGAGGCGGACGGGAATCGAACCCGCCTGAGCAGGGTCGCTGCTCACACCGGTTTTGAAGACCGGGGGGCCCACCAGGACCCGGACGCCTCCGTGTGGGATGGTAGCTGGTCGCGCGCGGGGCGCCGCCTGGAAGACGGCGCCCCGCAGGTGAGCTCAGTCGAGGACCGCGGTGAGGGCGTTGACGATGCCTCGGCCGTAGATGCCGTTGCGGGCCAGGGTGCCCTCGCAGACACCGTCGAAGGTCGGGTCGCGGTCGTCGGGGTAGGCGAAGTTCGGCGGGGACGGGCAGGGCGTCTGCGTGGCCGTCCGGGTCATGATCCGCTGCACAGCGCTGGGGGCCAGCGTGAGCCCGCCGTGCAGCGGGTCGCGGTGGCCGTGGGCGCTGACGACCAGGGCGGCCACCCCGGCGGCGTGGGGCGAGGCCATCGAGGTGCCCTGCAGGTACTGGTAGAAGGCGCAGGTGCTGCCCTTGCAGTCCTCCACGATGAACGGGACGTTGGCCGGGTCCTCGAGGGCCGCCTCGGCCAGCGCCTTGGGCATTGGCGAGAGGTTGAGGTTCTCGGGTTGCCGGTTCTGGGGGAGCCCGAAGTAGTCGCGGAACCACCCGCCCGGAGCCGAGAAGTCGGTCTGCTCGATGCCGTAGTTGGAGTAGTCGGCCTTGTAGCCGCTCGGGCCGAGGGCGGAGATCGAGATCACCCCGCGGGTCTCGGTCGGCACGGTGATGCAGGAGTTGTTGACCGTCCGGGACTTCTCCGTCCCGGGCGGGAAGTCGGGGCTGGTCTCGTCGAGGGTGGGGTTGCCGAGGTCGGTGTGCTCGTTGCCGAGCGCGGCGACCGGGGTGACGCCGTGGCCTCTGGCGAAGTTGATCGCCCGCTGGGTGGCCACCCGAACGGTGAGCTGCTCCAGCTGCTCCTCCGGCGAGTCGGCCGGGTTGTCGAGGCAGTTGTAGAGCCAGGGGTCGGTGAAGAAGCTCATGTTGATGACGTCGATCCCGACCAGCCCGGCGTACACCATCGCGTCGACGGTCGGCTGCAGGAAGAAGAACCCGGAGTCCTGCCCGGCGCGGATGTTGACCAGGGTGACCTTGGGCGCGACCCCGGCCGTGCCCAGCCCGTTGAGGGAGGCCGCCACCAGGCCGGCCACATGGGTGCCGTGGCCGTCCTCGTCCACGTCCGCCGGGTCGTTGCACGACTGGTCCGGCTCGTCCGCACAGGGCCCGTCGATCAGCGGGATGTCGGTGGTGAAGTTGCGGCTCAGCCGCCGGTTGAAGTTGGGCCTGATGTCGGGGTGGGACCCGTCGATGCCGGTGTCCATGATCCCGACCATGACCCCGCGGCTTCCCTGGTTGACCCGGTAGGAGCCGCTCGGGGTGGCGTCGATCATCCGCATGTCCCACTGCTTGTCGGCCAGGGGCTCCTGGCCGGGGGCATGACTGGACCTGGACGCCGAGCCCTTGGCCGCGGCGCGCTCGGCGGCGGTCAGTCGCTCAACGTCGTCCTTGGGTGCGGCGCCGCTCGGGACCTTGCCGATGGGACGGTTGCGGGCCGCCCCGACCAGGGCGGGCTGGCGGCCGACGGCGGCAACGAAGCCCGCGTTGCTGGACTTGACCGTGGCCACGCCGACGCGGGCGTTCTCCTTCACGACGGTGCCGCCGGCGGCCTTGATGGCGGCCCGGGCGGCGGTCGCCGAGGCGCCGTCGGCGTAGACGACGACGTACTCGCCGTTGGCGCTCTGGAGCTGACCGGACGGCTGCGCCGAGGCGCCCGTCCCTGCCTGACCGGATGGGCCCGCGCTGGCGGGCAGGGCGATCGCGGCAGCCACCAGCGTGGCTAGCGCGACGAGCAGGACTTTGCGCACGGCAACCTCCCGTGGGTCGCACCGGGCCCTCCATTGCGCCCGGCGGCATGCAGGGGAGCATAGGCAGCGCCGACCTGGCCGTCTAGTCCAGGATGCCTAGCTCGTCGGGAGTTTGGTGATGGCGTCGGTGAACACGCGCAGGATGTCGCGCGGGTCCCTGGAGACGTAGGCGAGGCCGCCGGTGGCCTGCGAGATCAGCCGCAGGGCGGTGGCGTCGGCGTTGGCCCCGTAGGCGACGGTGATGATCCGCACCGGCTTGGCGGGGTCCTGCTCGGCCTTGAGCCGGCGCAGCAGCTCGGCCCGGTCGATGCCGCCGGTCGGGTCGTCGTTGATGCCGTCGGTGAGCAGGACCACGATGTTGATCCGGTCCGGGGCATAGGACCGCTTCAAGGCCCGGAACGCGGCCAGGGTGGTGTCGTACAGGCCGGTGTCGCCGTTGGTGGCCTGGAGCCGGGCCAGCGCCTCGGCCAGGACCTCGCGGCGGACCTTGCCGTTGGGCAGCTGGGCGTTGGTCGGCCCGATCGGGACCGACTCGGCCCAGTCGCGGCCGCCGGCCAGGTCGGAGGAGAAGACCCAGGTGCCGAGGTTGGTCTCGGGGGCGAACAGGGCGAGGGCCTGGCCGGCGGCCTCCTTGACGATGTCCATCTTGGTCTTGCCGCCCGTCCCCGGGACCTCCTGCTTCATCGACCCGGAGACGTCGTAGACGGCCAGCACGTTGCTGCGCTTGCGGGCCGCGTTCCAGTTCTGGAGGGCCGCCGCCACCACTTTGGGGGCCGGCGGGGCCAGCACCCGCTTGGGCTGGTCGGGGAGCAGCCCGTTGGCCTCGGTCAACTGGGGGCCGGCGCGGCCCTCGGAGGTCCGGAACCCGGCCTCCTGGAAGCGTGTCTGGACGGGCTCGCTGCGCAGGTAGTCGAGGAAGCCGGCGGCCGCCTCGCGCTTGGTGTCGTCGACCCAGGGGGCGCGAAGCACCACCCACGGATGGTCGGCCTCAAGCGTCCCTTCCTTGGGGTAGACCGCGACCAGGGGGACCTCGGGCTTGTCGCCGCCGCCGCCCTCCTCGAGGCCGGCGGCGTTGCCGCGGTTGTAGTCCCAGACCGACTTCTCGTCCAGGGGCACGGCCGAGACGAACTCGAGGGTCTGGCCGGCCTTGTCGGCCTGCTGGAGGTTGGCCAGGAAGGTCGCGGGCGTGTCGGCGTCCTGGCCGGGGGCCCGCTCGAGGCCGAGGATGACCCGGCGGAGCTGGTCCTCCTGCTTGACCAGGGTCTCGACCGAGAGCGCGCTGGTCTGCCCGGTGGCCGCGAACACGGCCGCGACCAGCGCCTCCAGCCCGGGCGTTGACAGGTTGGCGTCGGTCTTGCCGAGCCGGAAGGCCCCCCACTCGGGATGGCCGAACTTGCCCCAGCCCTCGGCGCTCGTCACCGCCCCCAGCAGGTCCTTGAAGCCGAGGTTCTGTTGCGGCCAGCCGAGCGCCTGGGCCATCGGCTTGGGCATCGCCATCACCATCGGGGTGGTGGCGACCTTGGGGTTGTCGAGGGGGATCAGCACCGGCTGCTTGGCGGCCTGCTGGCGGAGCGCGACCTGGAGCGCCCAGGCCGAGGAGGCCGGGACCCAGACGTCGGGCCGAGCGCCGTGGGTGGCCTCGTCCCAGCCGGTCGAGAGGGCGGCCGCCGCCTCCGCCGAGTCGGTGGCCCGGACCCGGACGTCGACGCAGCGGTTGTCGGCCACCGGCCGGCGCCGCTCGTACTCGGCCGCCGCCTGGGACACGACCCCGGCCTGGTCGGGGGACACCACCACCTGGAGCGGGACGTCGCCAGAGCGGCAGGCCAGGCTCTGGGCCGGCTGGTTGACGAAGAACACGAACCCGCCGATGCCAAGGGCCAGGACCAGCAGGATGCAGGCGGCCGCGACCAGCGCAGTCGGACGCCGCCGGCGCCGCTGGGCCAGATGCCTGCCGCCAACCGATGCTCGCTCGTTTTCCATATGAATCCGGCCACTTCCGGCCGGTCGGCGCGACCGGGGGTCGTCCGCGCCTCGGGGAGCCGGACCGACCTGGCTCCACCGTGTCCGGAGAGATTGCCGCGTTCCATGCCGGTGTGCAAAATCCTGCCTGGATCAGGAGGTTCGTCACGTTTCCCGGCGGGCGGACCGAGGGGGTCGACCTGCTCGGGAGGACCGTGAGCTCAGGAGCGTTCAGCCGGTTCGGGACGATCGGGCGGCGGGTCCCAGAAGCCGGTCACCCAACGGAACCGTCCGTCCAGGTCGGCCCCGGCCACGTTGGTGCCGGTGGCCAGGACGGTCCCGTCCGGGCCGACGGCCGCCCAGCCGAAGCGGACCAGGCCGTGGCACGGCTCCGGGTCGCCCCGGCCGGCCAGCCGGGCCCCGCCGGTCAGCCGCTGGGCCATGCCGATGTGGTCGGCCAGCTCCCGGACGCCGTCGACGGCGGTGGTGGGGTCGCGGAACCGGCCCCCGTCGGCCAG
>DATENJ010000396.1:0-5970 GCA_035275125.1 Actinomycetes bacterium
TGGCGGCTGGGTCGGCCCCGGCGGCGGCTGAGGCCCGGCCGGCCACGACGGCGACGGCCCCGGGGGCGGTGTCGGCGGGGCAGGAACGGGCGCCGCGGTTCGATCTGAAGGTCACGGTCGACGCCACGCGGCTGCTTGGGCTTCAGGGTGAGCTGAACCAGCAGACCGGGGTCGAGGTTGGGCTCACCGACCTGGTGGTCAAGGCGTGCGCCGGGTTGCTGGCGGTCAGTCCGGAGCTGAACGCCTCCTTTGGCGGGGACCGGCTGCTGGTTCGCCGGCGGGTCGACGTCGGGGTGGCGCTGGCGGGGGAGGACGCGACCCTGGTCACGGCGGTCCGCGACGCCGACCGGAAGAGCGTTGTCCGGATCGCTCAGGAGGTCGCCGAGCTGGCCGGACGGGCGCGGGAGGGACAGGTCGGGGCGGAGGAGGCCGGCCGGGCGGCCTTCACCGTGTCGAGCCTCGGTGTCGACCAGTTCACGGCCGTGCTCGAGCCCTCGGAGGGAGCCGTCCTGGCCGTTGGCGCCGCCCACCCCGAGCCGCGGGTGGTGGACGGGCAGGTGGAGGTGCGCCAGGTGCTGCGCCTGACCCTGTCGATCGACCACCGGGTGGTCGACGGGGCCACCGGCGGCCGGTTCCTCGGCCGGCTCAAGGACGCCCTGGAACAGCCCCTGCAGATCGTCGCCTAGCGGCGTCTAGCGGCGGCCGGTCAGGACCCGCAGCTCGGCCTCCATCTTGGCCGGCTTGAGCAGCAGCGCCCCGGGCAGGCCGCGGGCGAACGACACCGGGTGGTGGATGACCCGGCGCAGCATCCGCCTCGGCTTGGTCAGGATGCGGTGCTCCACGTCGGCGAGGTAGGCCCGGCGCAGCCCGGGCAGGTCCTTGGCGATCCGGTGCCCGCAGTTCGAGCAGAGGGTCGATGCGAGCAGCCTGCCCGCGTAGGTCACCTCGTGCAGGTGCTCACCGTGGCACTGGTAACAGCCCAGCGTGACGATGTGGACGTTGTCCATGCCTCTCACCTCACCGCTTGTACCCGGAGGCGGCCAGCATCAGCTCGGCCATGAAGAGATCGTCGGCGTAGGTCACCTTCAGATTGCGCGGGTCGCCGGCGACGACGTGCACCGCGACGCCCTCGTAGCGCTCGACGCACGAGGCGGTGTCGGTCCCGGCGAACCCGTCGGAGGCGGCAGCCTCGTACGCGGCCAGGAGCTGGGTGCTCCTGAACGCCTGGGGGGTCTGGACCCTGATGAGGTCGGTGCGGTCCGACTGCGAGATCCGGCCGGCCTCGTCGACCCCGGCCACGTCCTCCAGCGGCAGGGCCGGGATCGCCCCGCCGGTCCGCATGGCCGTGGCCAGCACCTCCTCCACCACCCGGACCGGGGTGAGGGGGCGGGCGGCGTCGTGGACCAGGACGATGTCGATCTCGCCCCGCCGGATGTCGTCGGCCAGGTGGAGCAGGGCCCGGTGCTCGGACTCATGCCGGGTGTCGCCGCCGGTCACCACGTCGACCGGCACGTCCGGGAACTCGCGGTCGAGGATCTCGCCGACCAGCTCCCGGTCGCTGTCGCGCACCACCAGGACCAGCCGGCCGATCCCGGGGACCTGGCGGAACAGCTCCAGTGACCAGGTGACGATCCGCCGGCCGCCCAGCGGCAGGTAGACCTTGTTGCGGCTGTTGCCGACCCGGGTACCGGCCCCGGCGGCCAGGACGATGCCGGCGTGCATGGTCATGTCGCAACCCCTCCACTGGCCACCGGGGCCAGCCGGCGTTCGGCAACGGCCGCGGCCTCGGCGACGAGCTCGTCAAGCACCTCGAGGAACCAGCGGACGGTATTGGAGGTCGCGTCCTGGCGCCAGGCCACGCCGAGCTTGGACAGCGGCGCCGGCGGGGCGAACGGGCGGTAGACCACCCCGGGGACGGCCAGGACCCCGGTCAGCGCCTCGGCCACGAAGGCGACGCCGAGGCGGGCCGCGACCGCGCTGCAGGCGCTCTCAAGGGTGGTCGCCTCCAGCACCACCGACGGGGCGACCCGCGAGCGGCCGAGCACGTCCGAGACCAGGTAGCGGTACAGCAGCGGCTCGACGGTGTGGGGGACCAGGACGATCGGCTGGCCGGCCAGGCGCTCGACCGGGACCACCGGCAGCCGGGCCAGCGGGTGGTCGGCCGGCGCGGCCAGCATCAGCGGCTCCGCCTGGAGGGTCCGGTAGCGCATGGTCTCGCGGTCCAGCACTCCGAGGCGGACGAAGGCCACGTCGAGCTCCCTGGCCTCCAGCGCCTCCAGGTGGGCGCCGGTGGGGGCGACCACCGTCTCGAGGCCGACGTCCGGGAACCGCTCGGCGAAGCTCCGCAGGGCCACGGGGGGCAGCTCGAAGATGCCGGTGGCCGGGTAGCCGACCCGCAGCCGGCCGCGGACGTCCGTGCTCGCCTGCTGGGCCGCCCGGGCGGCCGCGTCGGCGGCCTCGATGGCGTGGCGCGCCTTGTCGAGCAGGGCCCGTCCGGCCTCGGTCAGCTCCACCCGCCGGCCACGGACCAGCAGCCGCACGCCCAGCTCACGCTCCAGCGACTGGATCTGGAAGCTGAGCGGCGGCTGGGTGATGCGCAGGCGCTCGGCCGCCCGGCCGAAGTGCAGCTCCTCGGCGACGGCGATGAAGTACCGCAGGTGTCGAAGCTCCATGCTCTAGGTTCCTCCGTCGAGGCGGAGGACCGACCGCGCCGCCTGTTGGTCGCAGATAAGGACGTCGATGATCCCGCCCCGCAGGGCGCCGAGGATGCCGAGTGCCTTCTCCGGCCCGGCCGCGATCCCGGCCACGGTGGGGATGGCCCGGAGGTCGTCGAGGGTGACGGCCAGGACGCGCTGGTTGACCACGCTGGGCACCTCCCGGCCGGACAGGTCGTAGAAGCGGCCGCAGACGTCGCCGACGGCCCCGGCGACGTCGAAGGAGGCCCGCTCGGCCGGGCTGAGGGCGAGCGCGTCCAGCAGCGCCCCCGAGGAGCCGATGCCGGCGGCGCCGATGCCGACCATGGCCATGTCGGCCCGCTTGGCCGCGTCGAGCGCGTCGGCGATGGCGTGCTCCTGTCGCAGCAGGGTGAGCGCCTCGGCCGACCCGAACAGGGCCGGGGCGTGCAGGTAGCGGTGGCGGGCCCCGATGCGCTCGGACAGCTCCCGGACCAGCTCCTGGCCGGTGACGGCCGAGTCGAGGGCCGAGAGGCCGCCGACCAGCTGGACGACCTCGACGTCGCGGCGGGTCAGGTCGACCGCGCGGACCATCGCCTGCAGGCTGTGGCCCCAGGAGAGCGCCACCACCTGGCCGTCGCGCAGCGTCTCGTCCAGCCAGCGGGCGGCCAGGTGCCCGACCCCGTCCAGCACCTCGGTCTCGGCGTTGACCTCGAGGACCCGGGCCTCGGCCAGCGGGTAGCGGGCCGAAAGGGCCTGCTCGAGCTCGTGGTCGCGCTGGGCCGGGGCGACGATCCGGATCTCGACGATGCCGAGGTCTCGCGCCTGCCGCACCATGCGGGACACGTTGGAGCGGGTCGTCCCCAGGATGGCGGCGACGTCGTCCTGGGAGCGGTCGTCGAGGAAGTACAGGCGCGCCGCCTTGGCGAGCAGCTCAGGGTCCCGTGGAGCAGGCATCTTCATCACATCCGTGACGACGCGATCACATCTGTTCCGAAACTTTTACATTGTCCGGGCGGATGTGTCAATGCGGCGGGCGTGGCCGGGATTGTCGTCGATCCCGTTCATGTATGGGTCCCGCCGCTTTTTGTATTGGACGCCCTTGGACTCCGCGAACCAGCATGAGCCGATCTGGTGGGCCGTGAACGCCAACACAAGGAGCGGGCATGGGCGTCGGCGCGATCTTTCTCATGCTCGGTCTCCTCTGGGTGCTCCAGCTGGTGCTCGCCTACCAGCAGGCACAGCAGTTCATGGCCAGAGCGCGGGCCCTCCGCCGGCAGGGGCGGGTGTCGATCGGCGCCTCCCCCCGCCAGCTCCGGGGACGTGCCTACGTGGTGGTGGCGGTAGGCCCCGACGACCGCGTCGTCGCCGCCGAGGCGCTGCGCGGGGTCACCGTGTTCGCCAACGCCAAGCCGGTGCCGGAGCTGCTCGGCCTGCCCGCGGCCGAGCTGGCGGCCGGCGCGGACGTGCCCGGCCTGCCCCCGAGGGTCCTGGCCGCGGCGCATTCGGCCGCGGCCGCCATCCATCCCCGTGTCAGGGAAGGAGTTGGAAGCAGTGGCTGACCTCTCACTGTTCGCCGGCGTCCCGCCGGTGGCAGGCATCAACGACACCCTCGGCCAGTGGGCCGAGGACTTCATCGGCGTGTTCAGACAGGGCGGCGAGACCTTCGTCAGCCTGGTCGTGGGGATCGTACCGCTGCTGATCGTGCTGCTCACGGCCGTCCATGCCCTGATCAAGCTGATCGGGCCGGAGCGGATCGACCGGGTGGGCGAGATGGCCGGGCGGCCCGGCCTCCAGTACTACCCGCTCCGCTACATCGTCCTGCCATTCCTGGCCGTGTTCTTCCTGACCAACCCCATGGCCTACACCATGGGCCGGTTCCTCCCCGAGCGCGACAAGCCGGCGTTCTACGACTCCGCGGTCAGCTTCGTCCACCCACCGCTCGGGCTGTTCCCCCACATCAACCCGGGTGAGCTGTTCGTCTACGCGGGCATCGCCGCCGGGATCACGAAACTCGGCCTGCCACTCGGCGACCTGGCCGTCCGCTACTTCTACGTCGGCCTGATCGTGATCTTCATGCGCGGCATCACGACCGAGACGATCAGCAGGATCATGTTCGCCCGCCGCGCACGCGACGCGGAGGAACCTGAGGTCGCGACCACGGCCGGCGAGCGCCCGGCTCCCGAGGGGGCGTGAACATGGAAACCATCAACGGGCTCCTGAACCGCATCGGCCGGAGCGTCGGCGGGGTCGTCGGCACGCTCTACCAGTCCGGTCGTGAAGCCATCGACATGGTGATCCGCAACGTCCTGCCGTTCATGGCGTTCATCTCGCTGATCATCGGCTTCATCCTGGCCACCGGGATCGGCAAGTTCATCGCCGACCACCTCACCCCCCTCGCCTCCACCCTGCCCGGGCTGCTGCTGATGAGCATCATCTGCTCGCTGCCCGTGCTGTCGCCGCTGCTGGGGCCGGGTGCGGTCATCGCCCAGATCGTCGGCACGCTGATCGGTGTGCAGATCGGCCTTGGCAAGATCCCGCCGCAGTACTCGCTGCCGGCCCTGTTCGCGATCAACCCCCAGGTCGGCTGCGACTTCATCCCGGTCGGGCTGGCCCTCGGCGAGGCCGAGCCGGAGACGGTTGAGGTCGGGGTTCCGGCGGTACTGTTCTCCCGGATGGTGACCGGGCCGGCGGCGGTGGTGATCGCCTACCTCTTCAGCTTCGGTCTCTACACGTAACAGCGCTGTCGGAACGAGGAGGCGCAAGGATGGCGGACTACAAGGCGGTACGGGTCGAGGCCGGACGTGGCGGCTGGGGCGGCCCCCTGACCATCAAGCCGACGGCGGATCGTCCGCTCGTCTACTCGGTGACCGGTGGTGGCATCCACCCGGTGGCCGCGAAGATCGCCGAGCTGACCGGCGGTGAGGCCTTCGACGGCTTCAAGAGCTCGGCCCCCTTCGACAAGATCGCGGTCGCGGTCATCGACTGCGGCGGCACCGCCCGGGTCGGCGTCTACCCGATGAAGAAGGTGCCGACGGTCGACGTCCACGCGACCAGCCCGGCCGGCCCCCTGGCCATGTTCATCAAGGAGGACATCTTCGTCTCCGGGGTCGGGACGGACAACGTCAAGGAGGCGTGAGTGGCACCCCCGCCGCAGACACGCTACGCGACGACGGTCACCGCGGTGGGGGAGCAGGTCGCCGAGTTCGTCGACCACGGCATTCTGATCTGGTTCGCCGAGGGCGCGCCCGAGGAGCTGCACTTCTTCAGCGTCCTGCACCGGCCCACCGTTACCACC
>DATENJ010000397.1:0-3376 GCA_035275125.1 Actinomycetes bacterium
CCTCGACGACCAGGCCGATGATGCGGCCGACGGCCAGCGGCTCGCCGGTCGGCGCCAGCGACACGATCGTCCCGTCGCAGGGAGCCTCCACGTCGATGACGGCCTTGTCGGTCTCGACCTGGGCCACGACCTCGCCGTTGGCGACCTGGTCGCCCTCGGCGCACAGCCACTCCACCACCGTGCCGTCGGTCTGGACCATGCCCATCTGGGGCATGACGATCTCGCGGGGCACCGTCAGGCTCCGCCGGCGAGGCCGAGGACGGCGGCGCGGATGTCGTCGGCGCCCGGGATGGCCGCCTGCTCGAGTGGCGGGCTGAAGCCGATGACCACCTCGCGACCGGCGACGCGCACGACGGGGGCGTCCAGGTAGTCGAAGGCGCCCTCGGTGACCAGGGCCGCCAGCTCGGCGGTGATGCCGTAGCGGCGTGCGCCGGCGTCGACCACCACCACACGCCGGGTCCGCCGGGCCGACTCGAGGATGGTCCCGGTGTCGAGCGGCCACAGGCTGCGCGGGTCGAGGACCTCGACCTCGATCGCCGGCGCCAGCGTCTCCGCCACCTCGACGGCCATGGGGACGTACCGGCCGGTGGCGATCATAGTGACGTCCCGGCCCGACCTGGCGACCCTGGCCGAGCCGAGCGGCACCAGCGTGTCCAGGTCGACCTGGCCCTTGTGCTGGTAGAGCTGCTTGTCCTCGAAGACGACCACCGGCGCCTGGTGCCGGATGGCGGTGCGCAGCAGGCCGTAGGCGTCCTGGGGGGTGGAGGGGAGCACGACCGACAGCCCGGGCACGTGGCAGAACCAGGCGTACAGGCTCTGGGAGTGATGGGCGGCGGCCGAGCGGGCCGTGCCGGTGGTCGTCCGCACGGTGAGCGGCACGGTGACCTGGCCACCGGTCATGAACCGCATCTTGGCGGCCTCGTTCACGATCTGGTCAAGGGCGAGGGTGGCGAAGTCGTTGAACATCACCTCCAGGACCGGTCGCAGCCCGGCCAGGGCGGCGCCAACGGCGGCGGCGGTCACGCCCTGCTCGGCGATCGGGGTGTCGAGCACCCGCTCGGCGCCGAACTCCTCGATGAGGTCCTTGGTGACCTGGAAGATCCCGCCGTGGCGGCCGACGTCCTCGCCGAGCACGATGACCCGCTCGTCGGCGAGCATCTCGTGGCGGAGGGCCGCCCCCAGCGCGGCCGCGAAGGTCAGCTCGACGGTCCCGGTCCCGGCCGTCCCGGTCGCTCCCTCGGTCGTGGTCGTGTCAGTCATCGACCAGCTCCTCGACCTCGGACGGTTCCGGGTACGGGCTGTCCATGGCGAACTGGAGCGCCCGGTCGATCTCGTCGGCGACCTCGGCGCGCATGGTCTCCGGCCGCGCCTGGTCCAGGACGCGCTCGGCCACCAGCTGCTGCGCCAGCCGGTCGACCGGGTCACGTTCCCGCCAGGTCGCGATCTCGGCCTTGGTCCGGTAGCGCTGCTGGTCGCCGGCGTGATGGCCGACGTAGCGGTAGGTCTCGAACTCGACGAAGCTCGGTCCGCCGCCCTCGCGGGCGACCTCGACGGCCTCGCGGGTGACCTTGCGGACCTCGCGGACGCACATGCCGTCGGCCTGGCGGGCCGGCACGCCGAAGGCCTCTGCCCTGGCCGTGAGCGACCCGGCCGTCATCCGGGTGCTGGCGGTGTACTCGCCGTACTGGTTGTTCTCGCAGACGAAGATCACCGGCAGCCGCCAGATGGCGGCCAGGTTCATGGCTTCGCCGGTCACGCCCTCGTTCATGGCGCCGTCGCCGGTGAACGCGACCACGACCCGGCCCTGGCCGAGCCGCTTGCAGGCGAGCCCGATCCCGGTCCCGAGGCCGAAGCTGGCCCCGACGATGGCGGTCGCCCCGAAGTTGGCGTGCTCCATGTCGGCGATGTGCATCGTCCCGCCCCGGCCCCGGCAGTAGCCGGTGCTGCGACCCAGGATCTCGGCCATCATCCGGTCCGGCCGGGCCCCCTTGGCCAGGCAGTGGCCATGTCCGCGGTGGGTCGAGACGATGTAGTCGTCGTCGCCAAGGGTCGTGCAGGTACCGACCGCGACGGCCTCCTGGCCGATGCTGAGGTGGGCCAGGCCTGGCATGATCCCGCGCCGGTAGACGTCGAACACCGTCTCCTCGAACCTCCGGATCAGCAGCATCAACCGCAGCGCCTCGACGTCGGGGTGCTCCACGTCCATGCCCAGCCCTCCGCTCACGGGTAGTTGAGGTAGGCCGATTTCTCCCTGGTGTAGAAATCGAGTGCGGCGAGCCCGAGCTCCTTGTAGGTGCTGGCCGAGGAGTGCTTGAAGCCGCCGAACGGCATCTGCAGCTCCAGGCCGGTGGTGGGCGCGTTGACCTTGACGATCCCGGCGTCGACCCGGTCGACGAACTCGTGCGCCGCCCGGAGGCTGGTCGTGCAGATCGCCGCGGTCAGGCCGTAGCGGCTGGCGTTGCACAGCTCCACGGCCTCCTCGAAGGCGTCGAAGGCCAGCACGCAGGCCACCGGGCTGAACAGCTCCTCGGTGGCCAGCGGCGACCCGGGCCGCACGTCGGCCAGGACGGTCGGGTGGAGGAAGTGGCCGCCGTCCGGGGCCGGCTCCCGCCAGTGCACCGGCCTGGCGTCCTCGGCCGCGATCCCGGCGGTGACGTAGCCGGCGCCCCGCTCCAGCTCGGACCGCGACACCTTCGGTCCCACCTCGACACCGTCCTCGAGCCCGTTGCCGACCCTGAGGGTCGCGGCCCGCTCGGCCACCGCGGCCACGAAGGCCTCGTAGACGCGCCGCTGCACCAGCATCAGGCCGGTCGCCGTGCAGGACTGGCCGGTCAGGCCGAACGCGCCCCGGCTGGCGACGGTCGCGGCCAGCTCGAGGTCGGCGTCGTCCATCACGACCAGCGGGTTCTTGCCGCCGAGCTCGAGCTGGAGGCGGATCATGCGTGGCGCCGCGAGGGTCGCGATCTCGTGCCCGACGGCATAGGAGCCGGTGAACGAGACGGCCTTGACCCCCTCACCGCCGACCAGGGCGGCGCCGACCTCGGCGCCGGGGCCGAGCACCAGGCTCAGCACACCTGGGGGCAGGCCGGCCTCCAGCAGGACGCCGGCAAGGCGCATGGCGATGACCGGGGTCGCGGTGGCCGGCTTGAGGACGACGGTGTTGCCCGCCACCAGGGCGGGGGCGAGCTTCTGGGTCGGGATGGCGAGGGGGAAGTTCCAGGGCGTGATCAGGACGACGGTGCCCATCGGCTCGCGCTTGGTGTAGAGGAACTGGGCCGTTGACGCCGCCGGCAGGGTCCGGCCTTCGACCAGCGAGCCGGCGGCGGCGTAGAAGCGCAGCGTGGTCGCGGCCCGCTGGACCTCGATGCGGCTGTCG
>DATENJ010000398.1:0-3509 GCA_035275125.1 Actinomycetes bacterium
GTAGCGGCTCGGCCGCGGCGGCCGTCGCCTACGCCAGGGCCCAGGTCGGCAAGCCCTACTGCTACGGCGGCGCGGGGCCGGGCTGCTACGACTGCTCGGGGCTGACCATGATGGCCTGGCAGCAGGCCGGGGTCTCGCTCCCCCACTCGAGCGCCTCCCAGTACAACGTCGGCCGCCGCATCTCGGCCAGCGAGCTCCAGCCGGGCGACCTGGTCTTCTACTACAGCCCGATCTCGCACGTCTCCATCTACATCGGCGGCGGGCAGCGCATCTCGGCCACCCACACCGGTGACTACGTGCGCGTCCAGTCGCTCGGCAGCAGCATCGTCGGCTACGCCAGGCCCAACGGCTAGCCCAGGTCCCCCATACGGAAGGCCCGCCGATCCGGCGGGCCTTCCGTATGTCAGAGGACGGGGACCGAGATGCCGATGCCGCCCTTGGTGTCGGGGCCGTAGCGTTCCTTCTCGCGGGCCAGGTCGAGGGGCCCGATCCGCTCGCGGGCGGCCAGCGCGTCGGCGTCGAGCAGGTCGGCCGGGACCACCCAGGCGACCTCGAACTCGAGGCCGTCGGGGTCCTTGGCGTAGAGGCTCTTGGTCGTGCCGTGGTCGGAGGCGCCGGCCAGGGCCCCGACCTCGGCCAGCCGGGCCGCCAGCCGCTCCAGCTCCGCCAGGGTGTCGACCTCCCAGGCCAGGTGGTAGAGGCCGACGGTGCGCCGCCCGGCCTCCGACGGGCCGGCGCCGGAGCCGATCTGGAACAGGCCGAGGTCGTGGTCGTTGGTCGAGCCGGGCGCCTGGACGAAGGCAGCTCCCGGCATGCGCATGACCGGCTCGAAGCCGAGGGCGTCGCGGTAGAAGGCGACGCTCCGCTCCAGGTCGCGGACGTACAGCACGGCGTGGTTGAGCCGGAAGATGGGCATTGGGCCTCCAGTCGTCGCACCTGCCGGACACTCTACGTATCGTTGCCCCATGCCGCCGCAGCAGCGGGTCAGCGGGACCTCGGTCGGGATGTTCGCGATCGTGGTCCTCATCTGGCTGCTGTCGCTGGTCGTTGTGGCGCTGCCCGCCTACGGGCTGGCCGTCCTGACCGACCGGGAACCGCTGACGGTGGTGATCCTTGCCTGCGCCGCCTGGACGGCCAGCGCCGCCCTTGTCCAGGTCCGGCCGGTGGAGGCCGCGCTAGCCCGGCTGCTGTACCGCAGCCTTCGCCGGCCGCGGCCGGCCGAGCTGGCCCGCATCACCCCGGCGCTGGAGCGGGTCTGCCGCCGGGCCGGCACCGACCCGGGCCGCTACCTGCTCCGGGTCGAGGAGAAGCGGCAGGTCAACGCGTTCGCCCTCGGCGGCCACATGCTGGCCGTGACCCGGGTCGCCTGCGAGCTGCCCGACGACATGCTGGAGGCGGTGCTGGCCCACGAGGTCGGCCACCACCGCCAGCTGCATCCCCTGGCCATCATCCTCGGCTGGTGGTACCTGCTGCCGTTCGAGGCCGGCGAGCGGCTCCTGCGGGCCATCCGGGGGGTCGTCAGGTGGCTGGCCCGGACCTTCGGGCGCCTCAGCGACCGCACCGGCGGGGTGTCCGGCGGGCGGGCCGCCGACGGCGCCCTCGGCATGGCGGTGCTGCTGGTCGTGCTCGGCGTCCTTGTCCTGGCCGGGAGCGTCCTGGTGGTCGCCCTTGGCCTGCTCTGGCTGCCCCTGGCCCTGCTCGTCCGCCTGGCCAAGGTGCTGGCGGCGGCCCTGTCGCGGGCCGGCGAGCACGCCGCCGACCGGCACGCGGTCGAGCTCGGCTACGGCGCCGGCCTGGTGCAGGTGCTGCTGCTGTTCCTCCAGGCCGAGCAGGCGGTCCCCCGGCCGCGGGGCATGGCCTCCCTGCTCCGCTCCCATCCCTCAAGCCGGTCGCGTATCGATGCCATCAATCGGACGTTGCATCAAAGAGTGTCAAAGATATATCGTTAGATCGCTGCGAGAACTCAGGAGGTGATGCAGCGATGCGACGACGACACGTCATGCACGAAGAAGGGCACGACCACGGCCTCCATGGAGGCTGGCCGGGCCATCACGGTGCCTTCGGGCCGTTCGGCCCCCCGATGCCGCCGGGACCACCGGGGCCGTGGGGCTTCGGCGGCCGGCGACGGGGGCGGCGCGGCCGCGGCGACGTCCGAGCCGCGATCCTGGCCCTGCTGGCCGAGCGGCCGATGCACGGCTACGAGATGATCCAGGAGCTGGAGGCACGCACCGGCGGCGTCTGGCGGCCGAGCCCGGGGTCGGTCTACCCCACCCTCCAGCTGCTCGAGGACGAGGACCTGATCACCGGTGAGGAGGGCGAGGGCCGCCGCCGGTTCACGCTCACCGACGCCGGCCGGGCCGAGGCCGAGCGCCAGGGCCAGCGGTCGCCGTGGGAGGAGGTCACCGCGGGCGTCGCCCCGGTGGCCTGGAACCTCCGCGACGCCATGGGCCAGATCGCCCAGGCCTCCTGGAGCGTTGCCAACGCCGGCAGCGAGGCCCAGCAGGCCAAGGCGCTGGAGGTCCTGAAGGACACCCGCCGCCGGCTCTACGCCATCCTGGCCGAGGGCGACCAGCCGGAGGAGGACCAGGCCTAGCCCACGGTGACCGCGATGCCGCGGTGGTCGCTGGCCGTGCTCGTGGTGGCGGCGAAGCCGGTCGCCTCGAGCCCGGCCGACAGCCAGATGTAGTCGATACGCCGGTCCGGCCGGTCCGACGGCCAGGTGCGCTCGTCGGCCGGCCGGCCGCCGGCGGCCACGAACGCGTCGGTCAGCCCGGCCGCCCGCACACGGGCGATCTCGGCCGAGCCGGGCTCGGCGTTGAAGTCGCCCAGCACGACGGTGCCCTCCGGCCCGGCCACGGCCTCGAGCAGCCGCGGCAGCTGGGCCAGGCGGACCCGGGCGCCGTCGGCTCCCTCGACATGGTGGAGGTGGGTGACGACCACCCGGAGCCGCCTCCCCTCCCCGAGGTCGAGCTCGACCCCGAGGGCGCTGCGGCGCAGGGGGACGCCCTCGCGGGGCAGCCGCGTCAGCTCGCCGGACAGGATCGGGTAGCGGCTCAGCACGGCGTTGCCCCAGATCGCGTCGGAGGCGCCCGCGAACCGCGCGTGGGGCATCCGCAGCCGCCGCTGGAGCCAGGCCAGCATGTCGGTGGAGCCGTTGACGTACCAGCCGCGGGAGACCTCCTGGAGCCCGACCACCTCGGCCCCGCTGGCCTCGATGGCCCTGGCGACCCCCTCGAGGTCGCTCCAGCCCCGCACGTCGAAGCCGAAGTGCAGGTTGTAGGACATCACCCGCACCGGCCGGGCCGGGCCGGGGGCGGCCTCGACCGGGCCGGGGGCGGTCGCCCAGAGCAGGAGCGGGGCGGCCAGCAGCGCCACCCCGGCCAAGAGCGGCACCAGGTCGCGCCCAAGGCGCCCCTGGCCCCCCTGGTCGCGGCCGAACCGCATCGCCCCGGCGGCGGCCAGCCCGACCAGGACGGCCGCCAGGACCGGCAGCAGGCCGTTGCCGGCCG
>DATENJ010000399.1:0-3987 GCA_035275125.1 Actinomycetes bacterium
GCTGCCGGCGCCTTCGACGAGTTTGGAGGCGGTGGGGACGACCAGCAGGTAGGGGAGGATGAGCAGGGCGGTGACGACGGCGTAGGTGACGGTCCGGCTGACCAGCCGGTCCAGGTCCCACAGCCGGTAGCGCAGCACCGCAATGGCCACCCCGATAGGGACCGACAGCAGCATCAGGGGGGCGAAGGCGTCGACGGGCAGCAGCCCGAGCTCCCCCAGCGGGATCAGCAGCACCGGCCCGGCGGCGGCCGCGGCCGCCCCGGCCGCGACCCAGCGCAGCTGCTGGCGCTCGACCCCGCGGGAGGACCGGAAGCGCAGCACCACCGAGACGGCCGCGGCCGGGATGCTGGCGAACAGCAGCCCCCAGCCGACCCAGTGGAGGAAGTCGGCGACCTCACCGGCCGTCCCGGGCAGCGGGAACGGCTTGGGGACGGGCGTGAGTGTCTGGGTCATCGGGTCTGGCGCCAGCACCCACCCGATCACCGTCAAGGCCGTGCCGCCGACGCTGGCGACCAGGACCACCCGCCACCGGGGCGAGCGCAGCCGCCCGTTGGCCATCAGCAGCAGCGGCAGGGTGACGGCCAGCGTGATACCGACCGCCCACAGGGTGTCCCCGGCCAGGGCCGCCAGCACGGCGACCGGCGGGAGGGGCCGGTGGTCGCGGAGCAGCATGTCGACCCAGGGGTCCCAGGGGATGTAGGCGGTCCAGACCAGGCCGGCGCCGGCGTAGAGCCAGCCGATCGGGTTGCCCGGCCGGCGCAGGGTCAGGACCAGCCCGACGGCGGCGAACAGCAGCCAGATGGCGCCGTCGAGGGCGCCGTTCACCAGCACGTCGGAGGTCAGCGGCCGGGTCACCAGCAGCGTGACCACCAGCCCGCCGACGAGGAAGGCCAGAGTGGTCAGGAACAGGAGCCAGGCGAGCAGGGTCCGGCTACGCGGCTGCAGCTGCATCGGCCACCGTCTCGTGCGCTTGGGTGACCCGGGGCTCGGGTCACCGTCGGCCTCGTCGCCCGGAGCCTAGTCGCGCGGCGGTACGGGAACGTTACGGCCCGGCGAGGCGGGCGGCCTGGTTGACGTACGGGCAGTGGCGGCAGCCGCTGTCGCAGCAGGTGCCCCGGTCCCACAGGTAGGCGGCGGTGAAGGACCACCAGCCGGTGGCCGGGTCGAGGTAGCCGTCTTCGCCGGCGGCAAGGGCCCGCCCGTGGGCGGCCAGGATCGCCTGGTGGTCCGGCCGTGCCGGGTCGAGCCGGCCCGGGTCGGGCACGGCCAGCGGGGCCGGGAGGCCGGCGTCGGGCACGGTCACCGGGCCAGCGTAGCCGCCCCACGCCGTGGGATAGGCTCTCCGGCATCCCGCTCGGCTCCGGCTCGCGGAGCCGAAGCCCCGTCGTTTCCCGTCCAAGGAGCTTCCATGGGCATTCCCAGCGCCTCCTACTCGATCACCATGCGGGTGCACCTCGGCGCCGACCCGCTGGGCATCGGCCGCATCACCACCGCGGTCGGCGAGTCGGCGGGCACCGTGGTGGCGGTCGACATCGTCGAGTCCCACCCGGACCTGCTGGTGGTCGACCTGACCTGCAACGCCGTCGACGCCCGCCACGCCGACGCCATCACCGAGGCGGTCGGCGGGATCGAGGGCGCCGAGGTCCACGCCGTCAGCGACCGGACGTTCCTGCTCCACCTGGGCGGCAAGCTCGAGGTCACCTCCAAGGTGCCGCTGCGGACCCGCGACGACCTGTCGATGGCCTACACCCCCGGGGTGGCCAGGGTCTGCCGGGCGATCGCCGCCAACCCGGCCGACGCCCGCAAGCTGACCATCAAGCGCAACACCGTTGCCGTGGTCACCGACGGCTCGGCCGTGCTCGGCCTCGGCAACATCGGCCCCGAGGCGGCCATGCCGGTGATGGAGGGCAAGGCTCTGCTGTTCAAGCAGTTCGCCGGGGTCGACGCCTGGCCGGTCTGCCTGGCCACCCAGGACACCGACGAGATCGTTCGCACGGTCGAGCTGCTGGCCCCCGGCTACGGCGGGGTCAACCTCGAGGACATCGCCGCCCCGCGCTGCTTCGAGGTCGAGCGCCGGCTGCGGGAGTCGCTCGACATCCCCGTGTTCCACGACGACCAGCACGGCACGGCCATCGTGGTCCTTGCCGCCCTGACCAACGCCCTGCGGGTCGTCGGCAAGCGCCTTGACGCGGTCCGGGTGGTGCTGTCGGGCTCGGGGGCGGCCGGGGTCGCGATCATCAAGATCCTCCAGGCCGAGGGGGCCGGCCAGCTGGTCGCCTGCGACCGCAACGGCGTCCTCCACAAGGGCCGCGACGGGCTGGACGAGAGCAAGCGCTGGGTGGCCGAGCACACCAACCCCGACGGCCTCACCGGGACCCTGCGCGACGCCCTGGCCGGGGCGGACGTGTTCGTCGGGGTCAGCGGCCCCGGCATCCTGGAGCCCGAGGACATCGCCACCATGGGCGGCGACGCGATCGTGTTCGCCCTGGCCAATCCCGACCCCGAGGTCGACCCGGCCGGAGCCCGCCGGCACGCCGCCGTGGTCGCCACCGGCCGCAGCGACGAGCCCAACCAGATCAACAACGTGCTCGCCTTCCCTGGCGTCTTCAGGGGCGCGCTCGACGCCGGGGCCCACACCATCTCGGAGGCGATGAAGGTCGCCGCGGCCAGGGCCATCGCCGCCCGCGTGCACGACGACGAGCTGCGCCCCGACTACATCGTCCCCAGCGTGTTCGACCGCGGGGTCGCCCCCGGGGTCGCCGCCGCCGTCCGCCAGGCCGCCGCCGACGACCCGAAGGTGACGTGACTGCCGGGATCGACCTGGCGGGGGTGACCCGCTGGTTCGAGGCCAACATCGCCGGGGCCCGGCCGCCGCTGCTGGTCACCCAGATCGCCGGGGGGCGCTCCAACCTGACCTACCGGGTCACCGACGCCGCCGGGTCGAGCTGGGTGCTGCGCCGCCCGCCGCTGCACGGGGTGCTCCCCTCGGCCCACGACATGGGCCGCGAGCACCGGGTCATCTCCGCCCTGGCCGGCACCCCGGTGCCGGTCCCGGCCACCTTCGGCCTCTGCGAGGACCCGGCCGTCACCGGCGCCCCGTTCTACGTGATGGGCTTCGTCGACGGCATCGTCCCCCGCGACGAGGCCACCGTGGCCGCCGGCCTCGACGAGCCGGCCCGGGCGGCGGCCGCCGGCTCACTGATCGACGCCCTGGTCGCCCTCCACCAGGTCGACCCGGAACGGGTCGGCCTCGGCCAGCTCGGCCGCCACCACGGCTACCTGGAGCGCCAGCTGGCCCGCTGGCAACGCCAGCTGGCACAGACCCGGACCCGGCCACTGCCCGCCCTGGACGAGGTCCACCGCCGCCTGGCCGCCAACCTGCCAGCCCAGGCCGGCCCGGCCCGGATCGTCCACGGCGACTTCCGCCTCGACAACGTCGTCCTCTCCCCCGCCGGCCAGGTCCTGGCCGTGCTCGACTGGGAGCTCTGCACCCTCGGCGACCCGCTGGCCGACCTCGGCCTGCTCCAGGTGTACTGGGCCGAGCCGGGCGACCAGACCCTCCCGCTCGGCTCGGCCCCGACGGTCATGCCCGGGTTCCCGGGCCGGGCCGCCGTCGCCGAGGCCTACGCCGCCCTGTCCGGCCGCGACCTGTCCCAGCTGGACATCTACGTGGCCTTCGCCTCCTGGAAGCTGGCCGTCATCCTCGAGGGGGTGGTCGCCCGCCACGCCACCGGCGCCTACGGCGAGGGCGACGACAGCTGGCGCGGGTTCGCCGGGGTGGTGGAGCAGCTGGCCGACCGGGCCCTGGAGCTGACCGACGGGCGCTGACCGCCGGGCGCCCTCCCTAGCGGATGGCCCGGCGGCGGCTGGCGCCGGCGTCGGCCGGGTTGACCATCGCCTGGAGGTCGCGGTCGCGGAACCATGGGCGCAGGGTGATCGGGGCCGGGGGCAGGTGGCCGTAGAGCAGCACCCCGGCGCCGGGCGAGA
>DATENJ010000400.1:0-2919 GCA_035275125.1 Actinomycetes bacterium
TCCTGCTGTCGTTCGCCCTGGTCACCAGGGACTCCTCCGGCCAGGTGCCCCGCTCGGCGGCGGTGCGGCCAGCCGGGCCGACCACGGTCCCGGTCCCCACCATCGGCACCAGTGTCAGCACCCGGCGGACGACCCGGGCCGGCGTCGACCAGGCCCGCGAGGCCCCCGCCGGCGGCGAGTGCCAGCCCGGCGTGCCCAGCTCGGTCAGGGTCAGCACCGCCAGAGAGCTCCAGCGGGCTCTCGACCGGGCCGTCAAGGGCCAGCGCATCCGTCTGGCCGACGGCGTCTACCAGGGGGAGTTCGTCGTGCGCCGCTCGGGCACGGCCAGCCAGCGGATCGCCCTCTGCGGATCGCGCCGAGCGGTGCTGCGAGGCGACACCCTCAAGGAGGGCTACGTGCTCCACCTGGACGGGGCCGACCA
Source organism: Actinomycetes bacterium (assembly GCA_035275125.1). GTDB lineage: Bacteria > Actinomycetota > CALGFH01 > CALGFH01 > CALGFH01 > CALGFH01. Next base: position 422 of record DATENJ010000400.1, read on the forward strand.
CTGGACGCTGAGCGGGTTCAGCGTCACCAACGGCGAGAAGGGCATCATGGCCGACCGGGCCGACCACAACATCGTCCAGGACATCGCCGTCCACCACATCGGCCACGAGGGCATCCACCTGCGCAGCTTCAGCACCGACAACCTCGTCCGGGGCAACCTGGTCCACGACACCGGTCTGCGCAAGGCCAAGTACGGCGAGGGTGTCTACGTCGGCAGCGCCCACAGCAACTGGTGCGAGCACAGCGGCTGCAAGCCCGACCGCAGCGACGGCAACCGGATCCTCGGCAACCAGCTCGGCCCCGACGTCACCGCCGAGGGTGTCGACCTCAAGGAGGGGACCAGCTCCGGGGTGGTCAGCGGCAACGCGTTCATCGGGCGGAACATGACCGGGGCCGACTCCTGGGTCGACGTCAAGGGCAACGCCTGGACGGTCCAGGGGAACCGGGGGAGCCTGAGCCCCCAGGACGGCTTCCAGGTCCACGTCGAGGCGCCCGGCTGGGGCCGGGACAACGTGATCGCCGGGAACTCCGGCGACCTGGGCGCCGACGGCGAGTACGGCGTCCGGGTCGACGACGACGCCCGTGGCACCAGGGTCGGCTGCGACAACCGGGTCAGCGGGGCCGGCAAGGGGCAGTCCAACATCCCCTGCCGTTAGCGGGAGATCAGCACACACCAACCCAGAAGGGACGCGAAGCATGCAGGTTGCGGTCATCGGTGCCGGGCACGTCGGGCTGGTCACGGCGGCGTGCCTGGCCCGTATCGGGCATGACGTGGTCGCCAACGACGACGACCAGGCCAAGCTGGAGCGGTTGCGGGCCGGTCGGCCGTGGTTCCACGAGCCGGGGCTGCCCGAGCTGCTGGCCTCCACGATCGACGCCGGCCGGCTGCGGTTCACCGCCGACAAGGGCGAGGCCGTCCGCCATGGCGAGGTCATCTTCATCTGCGTTGGCACCCCCAGCCGGGCCGACGGCAGCCCCAACCTCCAGTACCTGGAGGCGGTGGCCCGGGAGGTCGCCCAGGCCCTGCCGGCCGGGTCGTTCCGGCTGGTCTGCGAGAAGTCGACCGTGCCGGTGCAGACCGGGGACCGGGTGGCCCAGGTGCTGGCCCGCGAGGGCCCGCCCCAGGCGGCCTACGAGGTCGCCTCCAACCCCGAGTTCCTGCGCGAGGGCTCGGCCGTCCACGACACCCTCAACCCCGACCGGATCGTGGTCGGGACCGACAGCGGGCGCGGGGCGGCCCTGCTGGCCGAGCTGTACCGGCCGATCGTGGAGGCGACCGGCTGCGAGCTGCTGGCCACCGACCGGGCCACCGCCGAGCTCATCAAGCACGCCTCCAACGCCTTCCTGGCCACCAAGATCAGCTTCATCAACACGGTGGCGGCGATCTGCGAGCGGTCGGGGGCGGACGTGGCCCTGGTGGCAAGGGGCATGGGCCTTGACCCGCGCATCGGCCCCCAGTTCCTGGAGGCCGGGGCCGGCTACGGGGGGAGCTGCTTCCCCAAGGACGTGGCCGCCTTCGCCCACCGGTCGGCCGAGCTCGGGGTCGACTTCGGCATCCTGCGGGAGACGGCCCGGGTCAACCTGGCCGCCCGCCAGCGGGTCCTCGACAAGGTCAGGGACGCCCTGTGGCACCTAGCCGGCAAGCGGGTGGGGGTGCTCGGGCTGGCCTTCAAGCCCGAGACCGACGACCTGCGGGAGGCGCCGGCCATGGACGTCGTCCGGGGGCTGCTGGCCGAGGGGGCCGAGGTGGTCGCCTACGACCCGGTGGCCGGCGACCAGGCGGTCGACCTGCTGCCCGAGATGAAGCTGGCCCCCGAGCCGCTGGACGCCGTCGAGGGCGCCCACGCCCTGGTCGTGATGACCGGGTGGCCGGAGCTGGTCCAGCTCGACCCGGTGGTGGCCGCCGAGCGGATGGCCTACCCGATCCTGGTCGACGCCCGCAACGCCCTCGACGCCGAGGCGTTCGGCCGCGCCGGGTTCACCGTGATCGGGGTCGGCCGCCCGGTCCGCAACGCCCTCACCCCGGCCTGGCGCTGAGCTTGGCCGTCTGCTCGCGCAGCCAGGCGGCGCTCATGGCCGCCGGGTAGGCGCCGGGGTCGCGCAGGAAGTTGTCCACCGCGACATGGACCAGCACCGCCCGGTGGGCGAAGGCCCGCCGGTAGGCGTCGTCGTCGGCGGCGCTGGCCGGCGGGTCGATCGCCAGGGTGTGGTGGATGGCGCCCAGAAGCTCGCGAAGCTCGTGGGCGGGAGATGTCTGGGGAGTGAAGTTCGTCATGTTCGCTATTAGAGCGCACGTACGGGCTAGAATGCCGCCCATGGATCACTGGGAGGTCAGCTTCGACGAGCGCGGCAAGCCCGACCAGGGCGACGTCGACAAGCTGCTGGGCGAGCTGCCGGACCGGGACCTGACCGACCTGTTCGTGTTCTCCCACGGCTGGAACAACGACCGGGGTCAGGCCCGCCGGCTCTATGACCTGTACTTCGGCCAGGTGCCGGAGC
>DATENJ010000401.1:0-5620 GCA_035275125.1 Actinomycetes bacterium
CGCGGGTCCGGCCCGACTGGCGGCGGGCGGCCAGGGTCCGGCGGTTCGCCGCCAGCTCCTCGGCGATGGCGTCGGTGCCGTCGGCCAGCCCCCGGGCCAGGGTGACCACCTCGGCGACCTTCTGGCGGGCGAAGGCCAGCCACGGCCGGACCTCGGGGTCGAGGGCCTGCTCGGCGTCAAGGTCGATCGGGACGTGCTGGAGCGAGCAGGAGGTCGACACGACCACGTCGCCGGCCAGGCCGGGCAGGGTGGCCAGGGTGGACAGCGACCGCTCCAGGTCGTTGGCCCAGACGTTGCGGCCGTCGACCACCCCGGCGACCAGGGTCCGGTCGCCGATGCCGCCGGTGGCGGCCAGCAGCTCGAGGTTGCGGGCGCCGTCCCGGGTCAGGTCGAGGCCGATGCCGTCGACCGGGGCGCCGGCGAGGACCCCGAGGGCGTCGCCCAGGTGGTCGAAGTAGCTGGAGACCAGCAGCTTGGGACGGGCCGGGGGGGTCCGGGGGACCGCCGGGGTGGTCCCCCGGTCAATCGGGGCGCCGCCGAGCCGGTCGTAGGCGCGGGCCAGGGCGTCCAGCTCGGCCGGCGAGCGGTCCTGGACGAAGGCCGGCTCGTCCAGCTGCACCCACTCGGCCCCGGCGGCCTCCAACTCGTCCAGCAGCTCGCCGTACACCTCCAGCAGCGGGTCGAGGAGGCTGAGCCGGTCGAACCCGGCCGGCGTGCCGTCGGCGGCCTTGCCGAGCAGTAGGAAGGTGACCGGGCCGAGGAGGACCGGGCGGGTGGCGATGCCGAGCTCGCGGGCCTCGGCCAGCTCGACCAGGGGCTTGGGCGTGGCCGCCAGCCGGAACGCGACCTCGGGACCCAGCTCGGGGACCAGGTAGTGGTAGTTGGTGTCGAACCACTTGGTCATCTCCATGGCGGTGGCGTCGGCTCGTCCCCTGGCCATGGCGAAGTAGGTGTCCAGGTCGACGTCGCCGGAGGCGGACCGCCCGTAGCGGCCGGGGACGGCGCCGACCAGCACGCAGGTATCGAGCACCTGGTCGTAGAGCGAGAAGTGGTTGGAAGGGACCTGCCCGATCCCGGCGTCGCCCAGGAAGGTCCAGGTCTGGCGGCGCAGCTCCCGGGCCGTCGCCTCCAGCTCCTCGGCCGGCACCCGGCCCGCCCAGTAGCCCTCGGTGGCGGTCTTCAGCTCCCGGCGGTCACCAATCCGCGGGAACCCGTGAACGGTCGAACTGACGGTCATAAGCCCTCCCTCGAGGCTTGGACGGCCGCGCACCCGCGCGGGCGCTGGCAGGTCTTCGGGCTCGTGGGTGGGTGGCGCGGTGGTGGCCGCGCCGGGTCCTACTGGCCGTCGCTTCCCGAACTGTCTGGCTCAGTGCTGGACCGAGGTGCTTCGGCGCCTCGGTGACGGCTGTCGTTCCCACTTACCGCTGCGGGGCAGCTCCGGAGTCGCACCGGATTCCCTCTTTGGCGACGCCCGGCCAATGTTTCCCGTGAAACACCGCCGAGCGAACCAGCGCCCGGCAAGGATCGTCCCGACCGCCGACGGCTGTCAACCACGTCGGCTCGGCTAGAACAGCGTCGGGGTGGTCGGCTCCATGCCGCGGAGGGCGTCGTAATCGAGGGGGACGCAGTTGATGCCGCGGGCGGCGGCCAGAGTCCGGGCCTGCTGGGTGAAGGCCTGGGCGGCGAGGACGCCCCGGACGGCGCCGAGGGCGGGGCGGAGGCGTTCCAGGTAGCGGGCGAGCTGCTCCAGACCGTCGATCTCGCCGCGGCGCTTGATCTCGACGGCGACATAGGCGCCCTGGTCGTCGCGGCAGAGCAGGTCGACCGGGCCGATGTCGGTCGGGTACTCGCGCCGGACCAGGGACCAGCCGTCGCCAAGCACGCTGCAGCGGTCGGCCAGCAGCTCCTGGAGGTGGCGCTCGACCCCGTCCTTGACCAGCCCGGGGTCGACCCCGAGGTCGTGGGAGGAATCGTGCAGGATCTCCTCGATCTGGATGGTCATGGACTCGCCGGACCGGTTGCTGACCCTCCAGGCGTCCGGCTCCTGGACCAGCGTGCAGGGGGCCGACATCCAGTTGAGCGGCTTGTAGGCCCCGCCGTCGGAGTGGACCAGCACCGATCCGTCCGCCTTGACCAGCAGGAGGCGGGTGGCCAGGGGGAGGTGGGCGCTGAGCCGGCCCGTGTAGTCGACGCTGCAGCGGGCGATCACGAGGCGCATGGCCAGATCGTACCGTGAACCCCTGACCGGCTCGGCGCCGGCCTGGCGGTTCCCGGGATGGGAGGGAAGTGGTAAACAGGACGGACCTCCCGGGGGCGCCGATCCGCGGGAACGAGCAGACGGAGGGCGAGCTGGTTGCGACGGCGAACGGGCGCGTGCCTCCGGGACCGAGGGGCAGCCTGCTGCTCGGCAGCATCCCCGCGATCCGCCGGGACAACGTGCACGCCTTCCTCGGCGCCTGGCGCCGCTACGGCGACACGGTCCGCTTCCGCGGCCCGCTGACCCTGTACCTGCTGGCCCACCCGGACGCGGTCAAGCAGGTGCTCCAGGACAACGCGGCCAACTACCCGCGGCCCCCGTTCGTCCGCGACCGGCTCCAGGCGATCGTCGGCGGCGGCCTGGTCGGGGCCGAGGGCGCCGGCTGGGTCCGTTCCCGGCGCATGGCCCAGCCGGCCTTCCGCCGTCACTCCCTCGAGAGCTACGGGCGGCAGTTCGTCGAGGCCACCACCGAGGTGCTCGACTCCTGGGCTCACAACGCCGACACCGGCCGGCCGCTGGAGGTCGAGTCGGAGATGGTCCGGGTCAGCCTGGCCAACCTGGCCGCGTCCCTGTTCCAGACCGACTGGCGGCGCGACATCGACCGGGTCGGGCCGGCCGTGGGCGACATCCTGGCCTTCGCCAACTCGGCCCTGACCTCGGTGGTCGACACCGCCCGGCTACCGCTGCCCTCGACCCGCCGCTTCGAGCGCCGCCTGGCCCTGCTCGACTCGGTCCTGTACCCGCTGATCGCCGAGCGCCGGCGCTCGCCCGGGGGCGAGGACCTGGTCAGCATGCTGATCGAGGTCGTCGACCCGGCGACCGGGGACGGCCTGACCGACAAGCAGGTACGCGACGAGACGATCAGCTTCTTCATCGCCGGCCACGCCACCATCGCCTCGGCCCTGACCTGGACCTGGTACCTGCTCTCGACCCACCCGGCCGTCTGGCGGAGGCTGCGAGCCGAGGTCGCCGAGGTCCTCGGCGACCGCCCGCCGGCCGTGGCCGACCTGCCCCGCCTTGCCTACACCGGCATGGTCGTGCAGGAGGCGATGCGGCTGTACCCGCCCATCTACCTGGTGCTGCGCCGCGCCCTGGCCGCCGACGAGGTCGGCGGCTACCGCATCCCGGCCGGGGCCAACGTCGCCCTGTGTCCGTACGTGACCCACCGCCACCCCGGGTTCTGGGACAACCCGGAGGGCTTCGAGCCGGAGCGGTTCGCGCCCGAGGCCGCCAGGGCCCGTCACCGCATGGCCTTCTTCCCGTTCTCGGGCGGTCCCCGGCGCTGCATCGGCGAGGGCTTCGCCCTCCTCCAGCTCCCCCTGGTGGTGGCCATGGTGGCCCAGCGCTACCGGCTGAGCCTGCTCCCGGACCGCCCGGCCGAGGTCGAGGCGGCCGTCACCCTCCGGCCACGCGCCCCGATGCTGATGCGGGTCGACCGGGTCGCGTGAGGCGGCGCTACGTCGGCGGGTTCCAGAGGGCCTGGCCGGTGTCGGGGTCGAACAGCGACAGCTCGCTGACGTCGACGGCCAGCTCGACCCGGTCGCCGCGGCCGACCGGGTGGTCGCGGGGGAAGCGGGCGATCAGGTGGGCCTGTCCGCCGGGCAGCTTCTCGATCCCCGGGGTGTCGCTGACAGTGACCGCGGTGGTGTTGATCGGGCAGCTGACCAGCAGCTCGTAGCCTCGGCGCTCGACCCGGAAGGCGGAGGAGAACAGCACCGGCAGGCCCGGCTCGGAGCCGGCGTCGGTCACGTGCTCCGGCCGGATGCCGACGGTCACCGGGCCGGTCCTGCCCCGCACCAGTCCCGACGGGGTGCCGGGGAAGGGCAGGCGCTGGCCGCCGAGGACCACGAAGGTGCGGCCGGCGTCCTGCTCGAGGAACCCGGCGACCAGGTTCATCGCCGGCTCGCCCATGAAGCTGGCCACAAAGGTGTTGGCCGGCCGCCGGTACAGCGTCCGCGGCTCGTCGATCTGCTCGAGCCGCCCCCCGCGCATGACCGCGACCCGGTCGCCGACGGCCATGGCCTGGGACTGGTCGTGGGTCACGTAGATGGCGGTGACGCCGAGCCCGCGCTGGAGCTGGGCCAGCTCGGTGCGGAGCCGGATCCGCTCGCCGGCGTCCATGTGGGTGAGCGGCTCGTCCAGCAGGAACACCTCCGGGACCCGGACGGTGGCCCGGCCGACGGCCACCCGCTGACGCTGCCCGGCCGACAGCGTCTTGGGCTTGCGGTCCAGGAACCTGCCCAGCCGCAGCACCCGGGTCTCGGCCTCGACCCGCTGCTGGATCTCGTCGCTGGGCAGCTTGCGCATGGCCAGCCCGAAGCGGAGGTTCTGGGCGGCGGTGAGGTGGGGGTAGAGGGCGGCGGCCTCGAACACCATGGCCACGTTGCGCTCGCCCGGGGTCAGGTGGTTGACCACCCGGCCGCCGATGCTGATGGTGCCGCCGCGGAGGGGCTCAAGGCCGGCGATCAGTCGCAGGACCGTGCTCTTGCCGCAGCCGCTGGGGCCGACGATCACCATCAGCTCGGCGTTGCGGACATGCAGGCTCAGGTGCGAGACGGCCTCGGAGCCGTCTGAGAACACCCGGGAGACATCATCGAGCAGGACGTCGGCCATGCCGTGCAACCACCACCAGACCCTGTGCCTGCCCATGGTAGCCCACCGCCCCGAGCCGGACGATCGGCGGACGCGCTACCAGCCGAGCGGGTCGGCCGGTCCCTGGACGGCGGCCACCGGGGCGCCGGTCCCGGTCTCGGAGGCCAGCAGCTCCTCCCAGGTCTCGCGGCGGCGGGCCAGCTGGGCAACGCCACCGGCGACCACGATCTCGGCCGGGCGCGGCTGGCCGTTGTAGTTGCTGGCCATGGTCATGCCGTAGGCACCGGTGTCCAGGAAGGCGACCAGCTCGCCCGGGGCCAGGTCGGGCAGGTCGGCCTCGGTGGCGAGCACGTCGGTGGACTCGCAGATGGGCCCGACGACCTCGGTCGGGCCGGCCAGCGGGGCCGCCCGCAGCGGCCGTACCCGGTGCACCGCCTGGTACAGGGCCGGCCGCAGCAGGTGGTGCATGCCGGTGTCGACCACCAGCATGCGGCCGGCGCTGCGGTGCTTGCGGTACAGGACGCTGGCCACCAGCGCGCCGGCCCTGGCGACAAGGGCCCGGCCCGGCTCGACGGCCAGCCGCACGTTGTGACCGGCGACCACCGGCTTCAGCGCAGCCGCGAACAGCTCCGGCCCGACGGCCGACCCGCCGCCGTAGTCGACCGGCAGCCCGCCGCCGACGTCCAGCCAGTCCAGCTCGAGGCCGGCCGCCCGGCCCGCCTCCAGCACCTCGAGGCCGACCCGGGCCCCGGCGGCCACGCCGTCGGGGTC
>DATENJ010000402.1:0-2161 GCA_035275125.1 Actinomycetes bacterium
GCCGGGGCGGCGGCCAGGGCGGCCACCGACCTGCGCCGTCTCGGCGTCCGGGTCGTCGGCACCGGCAACGCCGCCACACCCACCGGGCAGGTCTCGACCCTGGCCTACCCGCCGGCCATGGCCCGCCAGGCCCGGCTGCTGGCCTCGGTCCTCGGCGGCAAGGTCAAGCTGGTCAAGGCGGGCGACGGGGCCAGCCTGACCCTCACCGTCGGGTCGGGGTTCAGGCTCCGGTAGGCTTCGGTGGTCAGCGCCACCGACCAAGGAGCGGAGCTGCCGTCATGCGCTTCCTCGTGACCGGCGGGGCCGGCTTCATCGGCTCCAACTACGTTCGCCACCTGCTCGCCACCGACCCCGACGCGCAGGTGACCAACTTCGACAAGCTCACCTACGCCGGCAACCGGGCCAGCGTCGACGACCTGGAGGGCGACCCCCGCCACCAGTTCGTCAAGGGCGACATCTGCGACCTCGACCAGGTCGCCGAGGCCGTCGCCGGCCACGACGTGGTGGTCAACTTCGCCGCCGAGACCCACGTCGACCGCTCCATCGTCGAGCCCCTGGAGGCGGTGCGGACCAACACCGTCGGGGTCGCCACCCTGGCCGAGGCGGCCCGCCGGGCCGGGGTCGGGCGCTTCCTCCAGGTCGGCACCGACGAGGAGTACGGCACCATCAGTGACGGCTCGTTCGCCGAGGAGGACCGGCTGGAGCCGTCCTCGCCGTACTCGGCCGGCAAGGCCGGCGGCTCCCTTGTCGCCCTGGCCTATGCCGCCACCCACAAGCTGGACGTGGTCGTGACCCGCTGCACCAACAACTACGGGCCCTACCAGTTCCCCGAGAAGGTCATCCCGCTGTTCGTGACCAACCTGATGGACGGCCACAAGGTCCCGCTGTACGGCAGCGGCGGCAACATCCGCGACTGGCTGTTCGTGCTCGACCATTGCAGCGCCATCGACCTGGTCCTGCGGCGCGGCCAGGCCGGGGCCATCTACAACATCGGCGGCGGCAACGAGGTCACCAACCTGGAGCTGACCCGGCGCATCCTGGCCGCGTTCGGGGCCGGCGAGGACCGGATCGAGTACGTGGCCGACCGGCCGGGCCACGACTGGCGCTACTCGCTGGACACGACCAGGGTCCGCGAGCTCGGCTGGGCGCCGGCCCACGACTTCGACCAGGGCCTGGCCGAGACGATCGCCTGGTACCGCTCCCACGAGGACTGGTGGCGCCCGATGAAGCCCGCCGGGGCGGCCAGGACCCTGGACCACGGCAGGGGGTCCGGGGGGCTCAAGCCTAGCCCCCCGGTGCAAAGTTGAGAGTGCTCCTGACTGGGGCGGGGGGACAGGTGGGGCGGGCCCTTGAGCGGGTGTTCGCCGACGCCAAGGAGCTGGTCGCCCTCGACCGGGCCGGCCTCGACATCACCAGCTGGCCGGCGGTGGCCGACACCGTGGCCGAGCTGGCCCCCGACCTGGTTGTGAACGCGGCCGCCTGGACCGACGTCGACGGCTGCGAGACCGACCCCGACCGGGCGTTCCTGCACAACTGCCTCGGCCCCCGCCACCTGGCCCTGGCCTGCCGCGAGGTCGACGCCGAGCTGGTGCACCTGTCCACCGACTACGTGTTCGACGGCGACGCCGCCGACCGGCGGCCCGACGGCTACGGCGAGTACGACCAGCCCGCCCCGGCCAGCGTCTACGGCCGCTCCAAGCTGGCCGGCGAGCAGGCCGTCCGCGACCTCTGGGGCCGCAGCTACATCGTCCGCACGGCCTGGGTGTACGGGGTCGGGGGCCGCAACTTCGTCGCCACCATCCTGCGCCTGGCCGCCGAGCGCGACACCCTCCGGGTGGTCGACGACCAGGTTGGCAGCCCCACCTACGCGGCCGACCTGGCCGAGGGGATCCGCGCCCTCCAGCGCACCGGCCAGCACGGCACCTACCACCTGACCAACCAGGGCGCCTGCTCCTGGTTCGAGCTGGCCCGGGCCGTCCTGGAGGGCACCGGCCACGACCCCGGCCGGGTCCAGCCGACCACCACCGCCGAGTTCCCCCGCCCGGCGCCCCGGCCCGCCTTCTCGGTCCTCGACAACCGCCTGGCCCGCCTGGCCGGCGTGCCCCCGCTGCGGCCCTGGCCCGACGCCCTGGCCGCCTACCTGGCCGCCGCAGGCGGCTGA
>DATENJ010000403.1:0-9132 GCA_035275125.1 Actinomycetes bacterium
TCGCGGCGCAGGCGCCGGGCGGCGAACAACAGCGCCGCCGCCGACTCCTGGTCGACCCAGTGCAGGTCGTCGACCAGGACCAGTACCGGGGCCGGGTCAGCGGCGGCGGCCAGCAGCGACAGGGTGGCGGCGGCGACCAGGTAGCGGTCCCCGGGCGCCACGGTCGGCCCCCAGCCCAGCGCCGCCGCCAGGGCCTCGGCCTGAGCCGCGGGCACGTCGGCGAGGCGGTCGCGCACCGGGGTGATCAGCTCGAGCAGCGCCGCATGGCCGAGCGCGGCCTCCGACTCCACACCCCGCGCCCACAGGCAGGTGAAGCCGTCGGCAAGCTCCTCGGCGGCGGCCAACAGGCTCGTCTTGCCGATGCCGGCCTCACCCTCGACCACCAGGGCGCCGGTCAGGCCGCCGCGGACCGCCTCCAGCAGGTCCCGGACGCGCGCGAGCTCCTGGTCCCGGCCCACCAGCGCGGCCGGGGATTTAGGGGTTTCCCCCGACGCGAGCCCCGGCCCGCGGGTGCGACCGTGCGACCAGGAGGAACCGTCTGGAGGAGGTCCCGATGCGGACATTGACCAGGATCCTAGAGAAGATCGGCGAGAACTTCGCCTGGGCCGGCTGGATGTACGGCGCCCCGATGCCGCGTCCCCCATACCACTTCCACCCCCGGAAGGGCGGTCGCTGATGGACACCACCGCCGCCCTCGTCGACCGCATGGTCGACAGCTACAACCGCCACGACATCGACGCCCTGGCCGCCTGCTACGCCACCGGGGCCAGGGTCAACGGCGGCGGCTGGCCGGATGACATTGACGTCACCAGCTGGCTGTCCGGCTGGGGGACCATTGTCGGCAGCTTCCCCGACCTCCAGCTCCGTCCCCACAACCTGGTCGCCGACGGCCGGGTGGCGATGCTGGAGATCCGGATGACCGGCACCAACACGGGCCCGTTCGTCCTCGGCGAGATCGACCGGCTGATCCTCGGCACCCAGGCGGAGTCGCTCCCGGCGACCGGGCGCACCATGGACATCACCGGCACGGTCGTGCTCGAGGTCGCCGACGGCCGGGTGACCGCCGAGCGCCACTACTGGCCGTTCGCCCAGGTGCTCATCCAGCTCGGCCTGGTCGGGTCGCCCAGGCCCAGCTGACCCGACGGCGATGCTCACGGCACCCAATCTCGAGCGGTACGCCCGGCCCATGGCGGGGACGGGACGGTGGCCATGAGCGCTGACCGGGTCTCAGCCAGGTTGTTGCCCGAGCGGGTCGAGCGGCAGGGCGGCGGTGCACTCGATCTCCACCAGCTGACCCGCATAGCCGAGATGGCGAACGCCCAGCAGCGTCGCTGGCGTGCGCACCACCGCCGACGGCTCCGAGTCAACCAGCGCCTGCCATACGCGCCCCAGCACCGCCTGGTCCTCGGCGGCCACATAGACAGTGGTGCGAACCACGTCGGCGGGTGTGGCGCCCGCCGCCGCCAGGCACGCCACCAGGTTGCGCAGGCACTGGCGCGCCTGGGCGATCGCGTCGCCGGGCCCGACCAGCTCACCACGCTCGTTCAGCGGCACCTGCCCGGCGATGAACACCAGCTGCGCCTCGCGCACCGTGGCCAGGTGCGTGTAGCCGGGCGGCTGGGCCAGGCCTGGCACGTTGCTCCGCTCGATCGGCATCGGCGGCGATCCCGGCACTAGGCCAGCGGCTGCGGGGTGGCGATCACCGCGACGGCCTCGATCTCGATGAGGGCGTCGTCCCGGAACAGCCGCCGGACCTCCACGGCCGTGCTGGCCGGTGGCTGCAGGGTGTTGACGTACTGGTCGCGGACCTCGCGGATCACCGGCAGCTGGGTGGCGTCGACCAGGTAGAGGTTGAGCTTGACGACCTGCTCGAAGCCGGCTCCGACCGCCTCGAGGGCGGCGCGGAGGTTGTCGAACACCTGGCGGGTCTGGGCGCGGATGTCGCCGGCGCCAACGAGCGCCCCCGTCGGGTCAAGGGCGACCTGCCCGGCGATGTAGACCGGCCGCCCGGCCGTCACCTCGGCCACGTGGCTGTAGCCGAAGGGCGGATGCAACGTCTCGGGATTGATGAAGTTCGCGCTGGCTGGTGGTCGTGCGGATGACGCCTCGGTCAACTCGGCGATCCCCCTCTCGGCTACGTCGGTCCAGCTCACGATCTGGCGACGACGGGTACGTCACGGGCGACAGTACCGCGCCTGGCCCCGCGGGGATCGTGCCGGCACGACCTCGGGCTCTAACACCGCAGGTCAGAGGACATGTGTGGCGCAGCGGTCACTGTTTGGCCATGGCGAGGTGGAAGCGCTCCGCTGGTGCGATCAGGTGGTCGGGGTCTGCCGCGCTGGCGTCGACGTCGACCTGGACCCAGGTGATGGCGCCGGTGAACTCGTTGTCTCGGGGGCCGTAGTCCTCGGCGACAGGGGCGCCGGCGTCGCTGCCGATGTCGGTGGTCTCGTCCATCGAGTACAGGAACGCGTGCGTCCGCTCGATCCGGCCTTGGCCGACCTGTTGGCCGTCGACATAGAGGGTGACGGTGCCGCCCTTGCCCAGGCCGCCGCCGTCATAGGCGAACTCCATCCGGACCTGATGGGTGCCGGCTGGCAGCTCGGCGTCGGACCCGACGTAGGTGTGCTGGACGCCGACGAAGTTGTAGCCATAGCGAAGGCGACCTTGGTGGGCGTACAGCGCCCACCCGCCGGTGTTGCCACCCTGGGCGATGATCACGCCCTGCGCCCCGGCCTCGGGCACCTGCAGTTCGGCGGTGACCGAGTGGGAGTGGTTCTTGAGGTTGATGAAGGCGTTCTCCTGGATGCGGTGCATGCCCCCGAAGAGCAGCTGGGTGGTGCCGGTGACCACCTGGGGACGACCGGCCAGCTCGGGGTTCATCCGCTCGGCCGCTCGCGGGTCGAGGGGGAGCACGTTGTACCTGGCCGCCTCGATCTCGAACAGGCGCTTGAGCTGCTCCAGTTTCTCTGGCTGCTCGGCGGCCAGGTCGTGGGCCTGGGTCCAGTCGCTGGTGGTGTCGTACAGCTCCCAGACGTCCTCGTCGATGTTGAGTGACCGGCCGGTGGCCAGCCAGGGGATGGCGTGGCGGGTGACCGCGGTCCAGCCCTTGTGGTAGATGCCGCGGTTGCACTGCATCTCGAAGTACTGGGTCTGGTGCCGGTCGGCCGCATCCTGGTCGTCGAAGGAGTAGCGCATCCCTACGCCGTGGAACGGCTCCTGGAGCACCCCGTTGACCATCGTCGGGAATGGCAGCCCGGCTGCCTCGAGCACGGTGGGGGCGACGTCGATCACATGATGGAACTGGTGGCGCAGCTCCCCCTTGGCCGCGATCTTCGCCGGCCAGTGGACGATCGTGCCGTTGCGGGTCCCGCCCCAGTGTCGACTCGTCGGGGATCCCGCTCACTCCACCCGACAGCCGCGCAGGGGACCGCCACAGCACCAATGAAAGCCGAGGCTTCGACGTGTCAACGTGGGCATTGCATCGCTTGGCCTTCGAGGTGGACGCTCTCGCAGGCCCGTCCGTCGTTTGGAGGGGGTTTGGTGGCCAACGAGCCCGATCTGCCCGTCGACCCGCCGCTGCTGCGGCGGGTGGTGATTGACACCGAACTGCTCGACCGTGAGCGGCGGCTGGCCAACGGGCTGCCCGAGCGGGAGGACGAGCCGGGACCGGTGATTGTCGAGCTCAACCTCGGCCATGCGCGTGGGGTGCCGGGCGCCCAGGTCGGTTTCATTGAGCTCTACGGCCGCCTGCTCGCGGCTGAACCGGCCCTCCACCAGCCGCCGGTTGAGATCACGAGCGAGTTTTGGCGCTGCGACCTGAGCGTCGACCAGGCTCGCGTCCTGGTCTCGCTCGACCGCTCGGTCGATCCCGGTGAGCGGGTCGTCCACCGCATCTGGATGGACTATCTGGTCAGGCGTCTCATCGACCGGTCCTCCCGAACTGTCAAGGCCGAGGCGGCCCGGCGGCTGTTCAACGCCGATGGGCGCGACATCGTGTGGGCGGTAATTGATTCCGGCATCGACGCAACGCATCCACATTTCCGCACCTATATGACCTTGGGGGCCGAGGTTGACGGCCTTCACCGGGACTTCACCGTCGCAGATGGGGCCGCCGAGCAGGGCGACCCCCTGACCGACGCCTACGGCCACGGAAGTCACGTCGCGGGCATCATTGCCGGGGGGCTGCCGCCCGGTGGCCCGGTCGAGCTGCGCGTCGCCGAGCATCTCTCGCTGTCAGCCTCCTTGGCGACCGACAGCGAGGCGTTCGATCTGGCCCGCCTGCGCGACCGGGACTCAGAGCTGGTGAGGACCAGTGAGCTAGAGCAACTGCAGCGACGAGCGGTCTCCGACCCGGGTCAGCTCGCCGGCATCGCCCGGCGGAGCCGGCTGGTCAGCCTGAAGGTTCTCAATGACCGGGGAACCGGTCGGTCCAGCGACGTGATCCGCGCGCTGCGCTACGTCCGCGAGGACCTCAACGACGACGGCCGCCGGCTGGTCGTCCACGGCGTCAACTTGAGCCTCGGCTACGACTTCAACGCCAAGGCGTTCGCCAGCGGACAGACGCCGCTCTGCGTCGAGGTCGATCGACTGGTCCGGTCGGGGGTGGTCGCCGTGGCGGCCGCGGGCAACACCGGCTTCGGCACGATCACCGGGCTGTTCGGGCAGCGGGAAGGAACGCTGCTGTCCACCATCAACGACCCGGGCAACGCGGCCCTGGCGATCACAGTCGGCTCGACCCACCGTGACATGCCCCATGTGTACGGGGTGTCCTGGTTCTCCTCGAAGGGCCCGACCGGCGACGGCCGCCTCAAGCCGGATGTACTGGCCCCAGGGGAGCGCATCACCTCGTGCGCAGCCGGAAAGCGACGACGGCAGATGGACCAGCTATTCGACGGGGACCCGCCTCCGCCGGAGCCGGTCGCCTGCTACATCGACGACAGCGGAACCAGCATGGCGACGCCGCACGTCTCCGGCGTGGCCGCCGGATTGTTGTCGATCCGCCGCGAGTTCATTGGTCAGCCCGAGGAGGTGAAGCGGATCCTGCTCGAATCGGCCACGCCGCTGGGCCGCGACCGCTACTTCGAAGGCCACGGCCTGGTCAACCTCATGCGGGCTGTCCAGCTCATCTAGGAGGAGCGATGGCAGGCCAGGAACCGCGCGAGAGGCCCGACAAGGCACTGGTCGACAGCATCCTTGCGGCGATGCTCGACCCGGCGACGCGCCGTCGGCTGGGCATGGCCGAGGATGACGGGACCCCGCTGCCGGTGGTGGTGGAGCTGAACGAAGGCCACAAGGAAGGCCGGGAGGGTGCCGTTCGACGCTTCCACGAGCTGTACCGGGAGGTGGCCGGCCACCGGGGCGCCGCCGACCCGGTCCGCGTCGGCCGCAACTACGATCACTGCCTGGCCAGCATCGACGAACTGCGCCGACTGGTCGCGGCCGACCTTGCGGACGGGCGGATAGAGCGGCGAGCGGTTGTCCGGGTCTGGCCCGATTTCCCCGTACAGGCGATGAGGCGCTGATGGTCTACCGATCGATCAGCACGGTGAAGGCGGACGCGGCGCGGCGTTCCTATGATGCTTTCGGTGAGGACATCACCTGGGCGGTGGTGGACTCCGGGATCGACGGCCGCCATTTGCATTTTCGGACTCACGACAACCTGGGCGGCGACGTCGCAGAGCTGCACCGGGACTTCACAGGTACGGACGAACAGACCCCGGGGCATGCGCTGAAGGACACCTTTGGCCATGGCAGCCACGTTGCGGGGATCGTCGCTGGCGGCCTACCGGCAGTTCTGCCCAAGGGCAGGAAACTCAACGTCGCCACTCAGATACGGGATGCGCTGAGCCGCGGCCGCAACGTGCTCGAGGTCTCGAGCGACGCGGTGGAGCCGGGCGAGATCAGCGGGGTCGCGCCCCGCTGCAAGCTGGTAAGCCTCAGGGTGATAGATGGCGATGGCCGCAGCCAGGTCGGCGCGATCCTTCGGGCACTGCAATACGTCAACGAGCTCAATGGAGGCGGCAAGCGGCTGCGGGTCCACGGTGTCAACCTGAGCCTCGCCTACCAGTTCGACCAGGAGTGGTACGCCTGCGGGCAGAGCCCGCTCTGCGTCGAGGTGGACCGGCTGGTCCGTTCCGGAGTGGTGGTCGTGGCGGCCGCAGGCAACAGCGGATTCGGACCCGTGACGGCGATGGCAGGCAGTATGAACACTGGCTTGTCAATCACCATCAATGACCCAGGCAACGCGGAACGCGCCATCACCGTCGGGTCCACGCACCGCGACATGCCCCACACGTACGGGGTGTCGTACTTCTCCTCCAAAGGGCCAACGGCCGACGGCCGGCCCAAGCCCGACCTGGTGGCGCCTGGGGAGCGGATCGCCTCCTGCGCCGCTGGCAGGCCTCTCGCACAGGTCTACGGCACGGCGCGCCCGCCCGCCGGCCACGTCACCTACATACCCAACAGCGGCACAGCGATGGCGTGCGCTCATGTCTCGGGTGCGGTCGCGGCGTTCCTCTCGGTCCACCGGGAGTTCCTCGGCCGACCGGACGACATCAAGCGGATCTTCCTCGAGAACGCGACGTCCCTGGGCAGGACCGCCGAGTTCCAGGGCCATGGGCTTGTCGACCTGATGCGCGCCCTTCAGGCTGTCTGAGGCCGCCGCGCGATCAACCTCACCGACCTCCGGAGGCGAGCCGCTTTCGCTCGAAGTGGGGCACGCCTCCCTGGACGTGTGGGTCAGGTTGCCGTGGGCCCGGGGTCGCGGTTGAAGGCTGCGCGGGCCCACAGGTAGCTGGCCAGGGTGATGGCGACGCACCAGGCGGTGGCGATGGCCGCGCTGTTGCCGATGGCGGTGCCCAGCAGCAGGCCCCGCAGGGTCTCGATGATCGGGGTGAAGGGCTGGTACTCGGCGAACCAGCGCAGGGCGGTCGGCAGCGAGTCGGTGGGGACGAACCCGCTACCAAGGAAGGGCAGGAGGATCAGGGGCATGGGCAGGTTGCTGGCCGCCTCGACGGTCTTGCTGACCAGGCCGCAGGCGACCGACAGCCAGGTGATGGCGATGGTGGCCATGGCCAGGAGCCCGACCGCCGCCGTCCACTCGACCGGGCTGGCGGTGGGCCGGAACCCGATGAGCAGGGCGACCGCGAGGACGATGGCCAGGCTGGCCGCGGTCTGGGTCATGGCGCTGACGACGTGGCCGGTCAGGATGGAGGGACGGAAGATGGCCATGGTCCGGAACCGGGCGATGATGCCCTCGGTCTTGTCCATGGCGACCGAGATCGCCGTGCCCTGGGCGACCCCGGCCACGGCCATGAGAAGGATCCCGGGGGTGACGTAGGCGAGGTAGTCGGCGCGGCCGCCCCCCGGGCCGCCGAGCCCGGCGCCCAGGGTGCCGCCGAAGACGTAGACGAACAGCAGCAGGATGACGACCGGGATGCCGGCGACCATCAGGGTCAGGGTCGGGTAGCGCCACATGTGGCGGAGGTTGCGGCGCAGCATCGTCCTGGAGTCGCGCACCGCGTAGGCGAGGGTGCTCATGGCAGTGCCGCCCTTTCCTTGTCGGGTTGGCCCGTGAGGGCGAGGAAGACGTCGTCGAGGTCGGGCAGGTGGACCGAGAGGCTGTCGACCTCGACCGATGCCCCGTCGAGCCGGTCCAGCAGGCCGCGCAGCGACCGCACGCCGCCGTCGCTCGGGACCTCAAGGGCGAGCGCGTCGTCGTCGCGGGCCGAAGCGTCCAGGGCGCGGGCCGCCGACTCCAGTCCCTCCTGGTCGGCGAACTGCAGGCGGATGTGGCCGCCGGGGACGCGGCGCTTGAGCGCGTCGGGGGCGCCCTCGGCGATCAGCCGCCCGTGGTCCAGGACCGCGACCTGGTCGGCCAGCTCGTCGGCCTCCTCCAGGTACTGGGTGGTGAGGAAGATGGTGACCCCACCGGCCACCAGCTCGCGGATGAGCTGCCACATGGTGCGGCGGCTGCGCGGGTCGAGGCCGGCGGTCGGTTCGTCGAGGAAGATGATGCGCGGGTCGCCGACCAGGGTCATGGCGAGGTCGAGTCGTCGCCGCATGCCGCCGGAGTAGGTGCCGGCCGGCTTGCGGGCCGCCTCGGCCAGGTCGAAGCGGTCGAGCAGCTCGGCCGCCCGCCGCTGGCCGTCGGCCCGGTCCAGGTGGCGCAGGTCGGCCATCAGGATGAGGTTCTCCTCGCCGGTGAGCAGGTTGTCCACCGCGGAGAATTGGCCGGTGACGCCGATCGCCGAGCGGACCGCGTCCGGGTCCCGGGCCAGGTCGTGACCGGCGACGCGCAGCTCGCCGCCGTCGGCGCCGATCAGGGTGGACAGGATCTGCACCATGGTCGTCTTGCCGGCGCCGTTGGGCCCGAGCAGGGCGAAGACCGTCCCCTCGGCGACCCGAAGGTCGATGCCGTCGAGCACGACCTTGTCACCGAACGACTTGCGCAGCCCGGCGACCGCGATCGCCGACCGGGCGGTGAGACCGGTCATGTCCCGTCCTTTCCGGGGTCGTTGGCGGGGGAGCGGTGGATGGTGATGTCCCCGAAGGAGGTCCGGGCGCGGACCTCGACCGCGTCCTCGCCCACTCCGGGGCGGTCGGCGGTGTCCAGGTCGTTGCGCACGGCGCCGTAGCGGGTGTTGAGGTCCAGCCAGGCCGCGACGCCGTCGCGGATCCCGATCTCGACCTTGCCGAAGCCGGTCTGGGCGAGTACGGCGCCGTGGGCGACCTCGCCCAGGCGGACGTCGCCGTTGGCGGACTTGGCGGCGACCGTCGCGCTCGCCTGGTCGACCGAGATCCGGCCGTTGGCCGCGTTGACCCGCAGGTCTCCGGTGACCCGGCCGATCCAGGTGTCGCCGTTGTTGTTCTTGACCACCGCCGTGCCGTCGATGCCGTCGATCCGCAGGGAGCCGGAGCCCGTTGTGAGCTCGGCGTCGCCGCCGGCCTGCTCCACGGTGATGTCGCCGACGCCGGTCCGGAGCTGGACCGCGCCCGCCTGGTCGAGCTGGATGTCGCCGACGCCGGTCTTGAAGCGGCACTCGCCCAGGCGACCTCGGCAGCGCAGCGCCGCCACCCCGGTCTCACCTCGAAGCTGGGAGCCGGCTGGCAACTCGACCCGCACGTCGA
>DATENJ010000404.1:0-4766 GCA_035275125.1 Actinomycetes bacterium
TCGCGGTACGGGCCGAGCGCCCACAGCGGCAGGTCCGGGTCGGCGGCCAGGGCCCAGGGCCCGACGGCCCCGGGCTCCCACGGCAGACAGTCGGCGCAGCACGGCCACCCCGCCGGCACCCCACAGGCCAGGCACCCACCGGGCCGCAGCAACCCCTTCAGCGCATCGACAACGAACATGCCCGGAGGCTAGCCGCGTCGTCCGACCTCCGCTTCAGCCTGTCCACAGCCCCCCGAGCTGGGCGGGGTGGCAGGGGGCCACGCAGGCGGGTGGCAGGCGGCCGGGTGGGTGGGTGCCGGCCCGAGCGGACCCGCGACCCGTCCCCCCGGTCAGCGGCTGGCGAAGCTGGGGTCGCTGTCGAAGGCGTTGGGGGTGGGGAGGGTGAGGTAGCTGACGGATTTGTCCTGGCGGTTGATCATCCAGAGGGAGGCGCCGTTGGTGGAGCGGGCGGTGACGACGAACGACCGGCCGGTTGGGTCGACGGCGAGGCGGTTGCCGAGGTCGCCGATGGCGACCTCGGAGTCGTTGAGGACGGCGGTGGGGTCCCAGCCGTCGGACTTGATGGTCCAGAGCTTGCCCAGGTCGTCTTTGTTGTCGGTCTCGGCGACGAACCCGATCGTCACCGGGTCGACCCAGATCGGGCTGAAGACGCGGCCGAGGCCGGGGGCGAGCTGGTCCTGGGACCAGCTGGTGACGCCGTCGGGGCCGAACCGGCCCAGGTACAGCTGGCCGCCGGGGATGGGCTCGGCCTCCTCGACCCTGCGGCCGGGGCGGTCGGCCACGGCGAGCAGCGAGGTCCCGTCGGGGCTGACGGTGACGCTGGCCAGCTCGAGGCCCAGGGGCAGGGGGGCGACCTGGAGCGGGCGGACGACCAGGTTGCTGCGGGCGACCTCGACCAGCCGGGTGCCGGTCTCGTCCCTGGCGACCACGTAGACCCGCTTGGAGTCGGGGCTCCAGGTGGGGGCCGACAGCCGCCCCGACAGCTCTTCGGCCCGGAAGGCCTTGCCGTCGGTGTCGACCAGCCAGAGCGTCTGCTCGGTGCCGGTGCCGGCCACAAAGGCCATCGAGCGGTTGTCCGGGGACCGGGTCGGGGCCGACTTGGGGCTGGGGGCGTCCAGCTCGACCGGGCGTGGCGACTGGCCAGGCTTGGGGATGATCGAGAGGATCTCGCCGCGGCGCACGAACAGGACCGACTCGTTCTCGCGCTCCTGGGACCGCTGTGGCCACATCGCGGCGAGCGGGCCGTCCCGGTGCGTCCAGGTCCGGGCGGCCGGGAACTGGTCGCGGCCGACGGTCCTGACCGGGCGGCCCTCGACCAGGATCCGGACCGCCGCCGTCGGGAGCAGGCGGTTGACCGTCCAGAAGACCTGGCCGATCCGGAGCTGCCCTGAGCCGGTGGGCGCGGCGAAGCTCCGTGTGAGGTTGACGGTGGCCACGTCCTCGGCGTACTTGAACCATTTCAGTCTGGTCCCGCGCGGGATCGCCGTGTCGAGGTAGCCGTAGCGGTCCTTGGGACCGGCCAGCAGCAGCTTGAGGGCGGCCTTGACCCGGGTCTGCGATGCCTTCGGGTCGTTCTCGGCGCCGGTGGGGATGAACACCGGCACCGGCGCCAGCAGCGGCGACGGGTCGTTCAGGTCGGGGACCATGACCACCTCGGCCGAGGTGTGCAGCCTGCTGAAGGCCATGTCCCGCATCCACATGACCGGCCCCGGGTTGGCGACCCGCGGCTCGGCACCGTCCCTGGCCAGCTCGAGGCTCAGCAACTGGTCGCCGGTCCCCGGGTACCAGTCGCGGCCGCCCCGGAGCTCGCCGACCACCTTGACCCTGATGGGGACGATCAGCCGGTTGTCGTCGCTGATGTACTCGGCGCCCGGCTCGAAGACGCTGTACACCCGCACGGTGGCGGTCCTGGCCGACCAGCGCGCGACCCGCTGGCGGGCGTCGGGCATCACCCACCGCTGGATCCTGGCCACGTCGCCGGTGTTCATGGAGTTCATGAACCCGACGGCCACGTCGGTCTCGTCCTGCCCGGTACGCGGGCCGCCGAGGTCCCGGACGGCCTCGGGGTCGACCGCCGGCGGCGGTGAGGTGACCGAGCTGACCGAGACGACCTCGTCGGTCTCGGGGACGCCGGCCGTGCAGGCGGCCAGCCCACCCAGCACCGCCAGGACGAGGAGGGGACGGAGGAGACGACTTGGACGGCTACCCACCGACGGCGACCTCCGGGACGGGCGCCGGCTCGGGCTGGGTGTCGGCCGTGTGGCCGTCCACCGGCTCCGGCTTGGGGTCGGTGGCCGGCAGGGTGACGGTGAAGGTGGAGCCGTGGCCGACCTCGCTCTGGACGTCGATCGAGCCCCGGTGCAGGTTCACGTTCTCGAGCGCAATGGCCAGCCCGAGCCCGGTGCCGCCGAGGGTCCTGGCCCGGTGCACGTCGGCGCGGTAGAAGCGCTCGAAGATGTGGGGCAGGTCCTCGGCCGGGATGCCCTCGCCCTCGTCGGCGACGGTGACGACCACGTCGCGGCCACGCCGGCCCACCCAGATCCGGACGCCGCCCTCGACGGTGTGCTCGATGGCGTTCTTGACCAGGTTGGAGAAGACCCGGTCGAGCCGCCGGGGGTCGGCGGCGACCAGCGGCTGGCCGTGGCCGCGGTCCACCTGGAGACCGACGTCGACCTTGCGGCCGTGGGCGATCGGGTCGAGGGCATCGACCACCTCGTCGAGCAGGCTGCTGACGTCGACCTCGACCGGCTCCAGGTTGATCACGCCGGCGTCGAAGCGGCTGATCTCCAGCAGGTCCTCGAGCAGGTTCTCGAACCGCTCCAGCTCGCGTTCCAGCAGCACGGCGGCCCGCTGCGCATCCGGCGGCAGGCCGGCCCGTGCGGCATGGATGTAGTCGGCGGCCATCCGCACCGTGGCCAGCGGGGTGCGCAGCTCGTGACTGACATCGGACACGAACCTGGCCTGGAGGCTGCCGACGTGCTCCAGCTCGCCGATCTTCTGGGCCAGGTTGTCGGTCATGCGGTTGAACGACTCGGCCAGCTTGCCGAAGTCGTCCTGGCTGGTCGCCTGGGGGATCCGGGCGGCCAGGTTGCCGGCCGCGATCTCCTCGGCGACGTCCCGGGCCCGCTGGATCGGCTTGAGCACCCGGCCGATCGAGATCGCGGCCAGGATGACCACGGCCGCGAGCAGCCCGGCGCCGACGATCAGCAGGAAGTTGGACAGCTTGGCGAGCGTCTCCTCCTGGAAGTTGAGCGGGTAGAAGAAGTACGCCTGCTGGTCGCCGACCTCGCTCTGGTCGATGCGGATGGGGGCGCCGACGACCAGCATGCGCCCGGGACCGACGGGCGAGCGGATGTATACGTACGCCAGCTCGTCGCGCCCGACGACCCGTTCGGCCAGCCCGGCGGGCACATGGCGGAAGCGGTAGTTCCCGTTGGAGAAGGACTCGGTCCCGTCGGCGCCGTTCAGCACCACCGCCTGGAAGCTGAGCTGGCCGACCTGGCCGCTGGTGAGCCGGTCCTGGAGCTTGGTCTGGACCTGCTTGGTGTCGAAGCCGGTGATGTCACCGAGCTCGTTCTGGCGGGTGAGCTGCTTCACCTGCTGGACCGCGTCGGCGCTCTGCTGGGTGTACAGCGACTTGGCCAGCAGCGCGTGCAGGGCGGCGCCGAGCAGCAGCAGCGCCCCGACGACGATCGCGGAGGTGAACAGCACCACCCTGGCCCGCAGGTCGAGCCGGGCGAGGCTGAAGCGGCCAGCTCCTATCCCTGATCACCCGCCTGGGCCGAGGATTCGACGGCGCCGCCCTCCGGCCCGATCCGGTAGCCGACGCCTCTGACAGTCTGCACCACCCGGGGATTCTCCGGGTCGTCCTCGATCTTGGCCCGCAGCCGCTGGACGTGGACGTTCACCAGCCGGGTGTCGCCCGCGTAGCGGTAGCCCCAGACCTGCTCCAGCAGCACCTCGCGGGTGAACACCTGTCGGGGCCGCCTGGCCAGGGTCGCCAGCAGCTCGAACTCGAGCGGCGTCAGGTTGACCGGCTTGTCGTCCTTGGTCACCTGATGGGCCATGACGTCCATCTCGATGTCGTGGAACCGCAGGGTCTCGGCGCCGTCGGTGTCGCGGCGGCGCAGCCGGGCCCGGATGCGGGCCACCAGCTCCTTGGCCGAGAAGGGCTTGGTGATGTAGTCGTCGGCCCCGGACTCGAGCCCGAGGACGACGTCGACGGTATCGGTCTTGGCCGTCAGCATCACAATGGGCACACCCGACTCCAGGCGCAGCTCACGGCAGATCTCAAGGCCGTCCTTGCCCGGCAGCATGAGATCGAGCAGGACCAGGTCGGGCTTGGCCTGGTGGAAGGCGGCGATGGCCTGATCGCCCGAGCGGACAAACACCGGCTCGAAGCCCTCCTGACGGAGGACGATCCCGAGCATCTCGCCGAGCGACGGGTCGTCGTCAACGACCAGTACCCTGCCCTTCACGCGTTAGCGCCCCCTTTCCAGCACCGACAATCGGCCAAGGATGTCATGTCGGCGCCCAACAGTGGAGTATCCACCTTCTCCAAAACCCACAGACGTCCGACTGACGCCGTTGACCGGTCCGTGCGGCCTCGTGACAATGCGCGCGAGCGCCGATGAAAGGAAGGCCGTGACCAGCCCACAACCCCCCTGGGAACCACCGGACCAGCCGTCCGGCGAGCCGGGCACGCCTCCAGCCGGGCCGGGCGACGGGTCGGGGTGGGCGGTGCCCCCCGGTGGGACACCGGGGTG
>DATENJ010000405.1:0-6316 GCA_035275125.1 Actinomycetes bacterium
GGTCTCGGGGACCTCGACCAGGGGGCCGGCGGCGCACAGGCCCAGACAGCCGACCCGCTTGACGGCGACGTCGGTGAGCCCCGCCTCGGTGACCTGGTCGACGAGGGCGTCGAGGACCTGGTCGGAGGAGGCGGACAGGCAGCTGGCGGCCTGGCAGACGTGGGCCGACGCCCGGGCCGGCCCGGTGGGGACCACACCCCGGGGCCGGCGGCGGCGCACCGGGCGGGCTGGCCGATCGGTCCCGGCGCTCTCGGTCACAGCGCCTCCAGTTCGGCCATGACCGCCTCGGCGGTCAGCTTCCCCTTGACCTCGCCGTCCAGGATCATCGCCGGGGCCAGGCTGCAGGACCCCAGGCAGCGGGCCGTCAGCAGCGACACCTTGCCGTCTGGAGTGGTCTCCCCCGGCCGCACGCCCAGCCCACGACCGATGGCGGCGACGATCCCGCTGGCCCCGTTGATGTAGCAGGCGGTGCCCGTGCAGACCACGCAGGCGTGCTCGCCCTGGGGCTTGAGGGTGAAGAACGAGTAGAAGGTGGCCACACCGTAGGCCTTGCTCAGCGGTACGCCGAGGCTTCTGGCCACATACTCGAGGGTGTCGGTGTCCAGGTAGCCGAAGGCCTCCTGGGCGGAATGCAGCACCTCGATGAGGGCGTCGGGCCGCTGGCCGAGGCGGCGCATGCGCGTCTCCACAATTCGCCAGCGCTTGTCGTCGCTGGGTGCCTGCGGTGCGGCGGTCGCTACGGGCACAGCTCCCCCTCCCAGTTGGTCGCCGGCCGTCCCAGTGCGGTGAGGCGATTAGGCATACAAGCCCCCCGACAGGTCAAGCAAAAGTAGCTCCTACGCCTACGGCAATGACGTTTGAGGCGTCGCTATCAGGTAACTGCCAAAGGCCACCAGCCACAGGACGATCGGGTACACGATCCAGCGTTCGAGGCCGCCCTCACCAAGCTCAACGATTGGTGGCCAACTGCGGAAGGCGGTCAGGGCGAGCACGGTCCCAGCCACGGCAATGGTGCCCAGCAGCATCCAGAGGTACCGGAACGGCGCTGTGGTGAGGCGGGACGACAGGACGACGGCGACGCTACCGGCCAGAAAGGCGGTGAAGGCGAACAGCGTGTGGGGGGTCGGATGGGTCAGGGGAAAGATGCCGACGCCGAGAGTGCCCACGCCCAGCAGCGCGGTCGGGATCAACACGGCCTTGCGCCGCAGCACCCGGTAGGCGAACCAGGCCCCGGTCAGGATCATGGCCCCGGTCACCAGCATGGTGATGTCGAAGATGGCCGCCGAGGGCTGCAGGACGACGCTGTTGGGCGGCTCCGAGGCGCCGAGGTGGCTGACCGTATTGGTGTGGGTGGTGTACAGGCCCGGATACAGCGCTTCGGCGGTGATGAACCCCATCAGGATCGCAACACCGGCCAGCGAGAGCAGCACCCCCGCGATCCTGGAGTTCCGCAACCGTTGCCGCGCCACCGATGCGCCAGCCGTCTCGGATCGGAGTGGGGAATTCAGGGCCTTCTGCCTCGTGATGGTTGGTGCCGCCATGGTCGTGGTTCCTCCTTACCTCGGCAGCCTCGTCGCTTCAGTCTCCTTCCGATCCAGCGCGCATCCCAGGGCCATAAGTCAGGAAGGGCAGGGGACGATCGCCTCCTGTGCCGAGTCCGTCGGCGCCGAACACCTGCAGGAGGTCAACGGCCCAGGACTGGGCCGGGGAGCAGGTGCCCGCGCCGCGCGATGCGGCTAGCAGGCGCCGGACGCACGTCGACGACGCCAGCCCGGTGCGAGCGGTCATCAATCGGCGCCGGTTTCTGGCTGGTCGCGACCCAGGCGGCGTAGTCGCCGCTGCGGACCAGGTCCTCGAACTCGCCGGCCATCCGGGCATAAAGCGGCGGCACGGTCGTGCCCTGCCAGCGCATGGCGCCGACGACCTCCCGCGCCTGCCGTCGCGCCTCGATGCGGAAGCCGTTCACGGCCGATCAAACTTCGGTTCGTTCGACGCCGTCGGGTGCTGGTGGGCTGGGGTGGACCTCGACCACGCCAGCCACCGTGTGGGCGAGTCCCTCGAGCAGTTGCCGGCCGAGCGGGCCGGCGGCACCGTCGATGGTGACGACCCCCGCGGTGACGTCGATGGACAACCCTTGTAGGGCGTCCAGCTCGTCCTTGAGGCGGTGTTCCAGGTCGGCCCGGATGTCCTGGTCGCCACGGGCGACCAGGCGGAGCAGGTCGCGGCGGGCGACCATGCCGACCACTCGGCCACCGGCGACCACCGGGACCGACTTGAGGTTGTGACGCAGCAGTATCCGGGCTGCGGCGGCCACGTCGGTACTCTCATCCACCGTGTACACCGACTGGCTCATCACGTGGCGGGCGGTTCGCGGCCGAGGCCGGCTGACCGGCGAAGTCGGCCGGTGCCAGGTGCCCGCTGAAGGCTCGAGGGTGAGCAGATCGGCCTCGGACACGATCCCGACCAGCCGATCGCCGTCGTCGACCACCGGCACGGCGTTGATCCCGTGCTCGACCAGAATCGCGGCCACGTCCTTGAGCTGGGCATCTAGCCCCACGGTGACCACCGGCCGGTTCATGACGTCACTGGTGCGCATGTCGTCCTCCCTCAGGCGACCTGGGCCCCGGCGGGCACTCCTGGCTACCTGACCGGGGCGATGAGGAGCTGCTCGATGGTCCGGTCAAGCTCGTCCGAGAATAGGTCGGCGTCGATGTCGTCGCCGCAGAACTCGCAGCGGATCAGGCTGAACGGCTCGTCGGCGAGGTACTCGGCGTCGTTTCCGCAGCGTGGGCAGCTGACCATGGGACCCTCTCCTTCGACGGCGGTGCTGGTGCACCGGTCTTAGGTCGAGCATCAACCCTGGCGGTGGGTCCAGCTATGGTCGAAGGTCCCGTCCCTACCGGGCCGTGTGGCCTGTCGGGGGTGCCGGGTCGGGGTCGGCCGCCTGGCCGGGACTCACCTGGTGCTGGCTGGACCAGGACATGAGGGTGCGCATGTAGTTGGCCCGTTCGAACCCGGCCGGGTCGGGCATGGCGTCGTGGCTCATGCTGCCGCGGAGTTGGGCCACCGAGTCGTAGTCGCGTTCGGCCATGACCGCCCGCAGCTCCCGCTCGACCACGCCCACGTGCTCCGGCCCGTTGCGGAGCAGGGCCGAGGTCATCATGGCCACATCCGCCCCGGCCAGCAGCACCTTGGCCGCATCCAGGCCGGTGTGGACCCCGGTGGTGGCGGCCAGCGAGGTCCCGACGCGGCCGAACAGGATGGCGATCCAGCGCAGCGGCAGCCGCAGCTCCTCGGAGCTGGACAGGACCAGGCGGGGGGTCACGTCGCGGCTGTCCAGGTCCAGGTCGGGCTGGTAGAAGCGGTTGAACAGCACCAGGCCGTCGGCCCCGGCCTCCTCGACCCGGACGGCGAAGTTGGCCAGGGCGGTGAAGTACGGGCTCAGCTTGACCGCCAACGGCAGCGACACGGCCGCCCGGACCTCGGCGACCAGGTCCAGGTAGCGCCGCTCGAGCTCGGCCCCCCCGACCTGTGGGTCGGTGGCGACCGTGTAGAGGTTGAGCTCGATCGCGTCGGCGCCGGCGTCGCCCATCCGCTTGGCGTGGCGGACCCAGCCGCCCGGGGTGACGCCGTTGAGGCTGGCGATCACCGGCACCGACAGCGCCCGCTTGGCCTGGGTGATGTGGTCCAGGTAGGTCCAGGGGCCCGTGTTGTAGTCCTCCAGGTCCGGGAAGTAGGACTGGGCTTCGCCGGTGTGGTCCGAGGTCGTCTCCAGCAGCTGGTCCAGCTCCAGCTGGTCGTGGGTGAGCTGCTCCTCGAACAGCGACGGCAGCACCACCGCCCCGACCCCGGCCGCCTCCAGCCGCCGCAGGCTGTCGAGCTCGCCGGTCAGCGGCGAGGCCGAGGCGACCAGCGGGCTGCGCAGCTCCAGGCCCAGGTAGCTGGTGTGAAGGTCGCCGGTCACGGGACCTCCTCCTCGGACGACCCGGTGGCGGCCGGGTCGACCGGCCGTAAGGGCAGGTGCGGGGCGGTGCGGCTGACGCCAGCGAGCTGCTCGTAGTAGCGCCAGCGCTCGGCCGCGTCCTCCTCGGCAAGGTCCATCAGCCGCTCGAACTCCTCGGGGGCGGTGCGGGCCAGCATGGCGAAGCGGGCCTCGCTGGCCGCGAACTCCCGCAGCGGTTGGGTCGGCGGCTTGGAGTCGAGGTGGAACGGCCGCTCGGCGTCCGGGTTGTAGCGGTACAGTGGCCAGTGGCCGGAGCGGACGGCGTCGCGCATGTGGGCCATCGACCCGGTCATGTCGAACCCGTGGGCGATGCAGGTCGAATAGGCGATCACCAGCGACGGGCCCGGATAGGCCTCAGCCTCCGTCAGCGCCTTGACGGTCTGCATGTCGCTGGCCCCCACGGCCACCTTCGCCACGTAGACGTTGCCGTAGGCCATGGCCAGCATGCCCAGGTCCTTCTTGGCCGTCTGCTTGCCGCGGGCGGCGAACTTGGCCACCGCCCCCCGCGGGGACGCCTTGGACGCCTGGCCGCCGGTGTTGGAGTAGACCTCGGTGTCCAGCACCAGCAGGTTCACGTCCTGGCCGGAGGCCAGCACCGCGTCCACCCCGCCCGAACCGATGTCGTAGGCCCAGCCGTCCCCGCCGACGATCCAGACGCTGCGCCGGACCAGCTCGTCGGCCAGGCCCTCGAGCTCGCGCGCGGCTCCCCCGTCCAGGCTGGCAAGGCGGTGGCGGAGCTCGGCCACCCGCTCCCGCTGGGCGGCGACCGCGGCCTCGCCGTGCTGGTCGGCGGCCAGGATGGTAGCGGCCAGTTCGTGGCCGACCTCTGGGGCGAGTTGCTCCAGGAGCTGGCGGGCCCGGCCGGCCTGGCGGTCGGCGGCCAGGCGGATGCCCAGGCCGAACTCGGCGTTGTCCTCGAACAGCGAGTTGGCCCAGGCCGGCCCCCTGCCCTCGGCGTTCACCGTCCACGGGGTGGTGGGCAGGTTGCCGCCGTAGATCGAGGAGCAGCCGGTGGCATTCGCGACCAGCAGCCGGTCGCCGAACAGCTGGCTGATCAGCTTGAGGTACTGGGTCTCGCCGCAGCCGGCACACGCCCCGGAGAACTCGAACAGCGGCTGGCGGACCTGGGAGCCCTTGACCGTATCGGGGGCCATCTGCTCGCGGTCCAGCTCACTGATCGCCTCGAAGAAGTCCCAGCGCTCGCGCTCCCGCTCCAAGTACTCATCGACCGGGGTCATGTTGATCGCCTTGTGCTTGACCTCTTCCTTGGAGTGGGCCGGGCAGACCTCCACGCAGACCCCGCAGCCGGTGCAGTCGTCGGGCGCGACCTGGATGGTCAGCTTCATCCCGGGCAGGTCGCGGGAGCGGAAGTCCTTGGCCTCGAACCCGTCGGGGGCGCCGGCCAGGGCCTCGGGGGCGAACACCTTCATGCGGATGGTCGAATGCGGGCAGACGATCGCGCACTTGCCGCAGTCGATGCAGATCGACGGGTCCCAGATGGGGATCTCGGCCGCCAGCTGGCGCTTCTCCCACCTGGCCGTCCCCGTCGGGAAGGCGCCATCCACCGGCAGGGCGCTGACCGGCAGCAGGTCGCCGTTACCCTCCATCATCCGGGCCGTGACCCGCTTGACGAAGTCCGGCGCCTGCTCGGACACGGTTGGCCGGCGGTGGCGGGTGGCGGTGGCCTGCCCCGGCGCCTCGACCTGGCGTAGCCCGTCAAGGGCCCGGTCCACGGCGGCGAAGTTGCGTGCCACCACCTCCTCGCCCCGGCGGCTGAACGCCTTCTCGATCCACGCCTTGATGGCCGCGATGGCATCGTCCCGGGGCAGCACGCCCGAGAGGGCGAAGAAGCAGGGCTGCATCACCGTGTTGATCCGGTGGCCCATGCCGACCTCGCGGGCGACCCGGGCGGCGTCCACAACCCACAGGTCCAGCCGCTTGTCGATCACCTCCTGCTGCACCTCGAAGGGGAGGCGGTCGAAGACCTGGTCGGCCGGCCAGGGGCTGTTGAGTAGGAACCTGGCCCCGGGGGCGGCCCGGCCGAGCACGTCCATGCGGTCCAGGAAGTGGAACTGATGGCAGGCCACGAAGGTGGCCTGCCCCTGGCCGATCAGGTAGGTGGAGCGGATCGGGCGGGGCGCGACCCGCAGGTGCGAGATGGTCACCGACCCGGACTTCTTGGAATCCAGGACGAAGTAGCCCTGGGCGAACAGGTCGGTGCCCTCGCCGATGATCTTGACCGAGGTCTTGTTGGCCCCGACGGTGCCGTCCGAGCCGAGCCCGAAGAACACCGCCCGCAGCCCCTCGGCGTCC
>DATENJ010000406.1:0-2328 GCA_035275125.1 Actinomycetes bacterium
TCGGCGAGCTGGGGCGAGGCCTCGAGCGGGCCGCGGTGCTGCTCGGCGAGCGCGAGCGGGCGCTGCGGGAGGCCACGGCCCTGCTGGAGCACATCGTCGCCTGGAGCCCGATGGTGATGTTCCGGGGGCTGCTTGGCGGCAGCGGCGAGCGCTTCATCAGCGGCAATGTCGAGCGGCTGCTCGGCTACACCCAGGAGCAGGTGCTCGGGACGCCCGGCTTCTGGGCCGACCAGCTCCACCCCGAGGACCGCGAGCGCTTCACCGCCATGCTCGAGCGGGCCGTCCTCGACCGGGCCCCGCAGGTGGAGCAGGAGTACCGGTTCCTGCTCCAGGACGGCTACCGCTGGCTGTACGGCGTCACCCGGCTCGTCTACGACGACGACGGCGCCCTGGCCGACACCCTCGGCTACGCCATGGACGTCACCGAGCGCAAGCAGGCCGACGACGCCGTGCGGGAGCGGGAGGCCACCCTCCAGGCCGTGATCAACGCCTCCCCGGACATCATCACCATCCTGGGCGCCGACGGCGCGATCCGCTCGATGAGCCCGGCCGCCCAGCACATCCTCGGGCGGCCGGCCGACACCAGGATGGGCAGCAACGCCCTCGACTCGGAGTTCGTGCATCCCGACGACCTGGAGCGGTTCTCACACGCCCAGCGTCAGCTGCTCAGTGGGGAGCGGGAGAGCGCGGCGGTCCGTGTCCGGGTCCGCCACGCCGACGGGCACTGGCTCACCCTCGAGGCGCACAGCCGGGCCCTGGCCGCCCCCGAGGGCCTGCTGATCGTCTCCCGCGACGTCACCGAGCAGGCCAAGCTGGAGGAGGACCTGCGCCTGGCCAAGCTCGCCGCCGAGCAGGCCAACGAGGCCAAGAGCGAGTACCTGTCGCGGATGAGCCACGAGCTGCGGACGCCGCTGAACGCCATCCTCGGGTTCGCCCAGCTGCTGGACCTGGACGACCTGGACACCGAGCAGCGCGACAACCTCGGCCACATCATGTCGGGGGCGCGGCACCTGCTGGCCCTGATCAACGAGGTGCTCGACATCGCCGCCATCGAGGCGGGAAGGCTGTCGCTGTCACTGGAGCCGGTGGCGGTGGCCGACGTGGCCGCCGAGACCGTCAGCCTGATCCGGCCCCTGGCCGACCAGCACCACATCGTCCTGGCCGGCCCCAACGTGTCCTGCACCAGCCACGTCCTCGGCGACCGCCAGCGGCTCAAGCAGGTGCTGCTGAACCTGCTGTCCAACGCCGTCAAGTACAACCGCCAGGGCGGCTCGGTCCACCTGGAGTGCGAGCCGGCGGCCGGCGACCGGCTCCGCATCAAGGTCACCGACACCGGGCACGGGATCCCCCCCGAGGCCCTGGAACGGCTCTTCGTCCCCTTCGAGCGGGTGGCCAGCGAGCCGACCGCCATCGAGGGCACCGGGCTCGGGCTGCCGCTGTCCAAGCGCCTCGCCGAGGCCATGGGCGGCGCCCTCGAGCTGGTCAGCACCCCCAACCAGGGCAGCACCTTCTGGATCGAGCTCCCCATGGCCGGGGCCCCCGTCCAGCAGGCCGAGCGCCAGCTCGACAAGGAGACGGCGCCGGCGGCCGCGCCGGTCTCCCAGACCGGGAGCGAGCTCACCGTCCTCTACATCGAGGACAACCTGTCCAATCTCCAGCTGGTCGAGCGGGTCCTCGGTCACCGGCCGGGGGTCCGGCTGATCTCGGCCATGCGGCCCCAGCTCGGCCTCGACCTGGCCGGCCAGCACCACCCCGACCTGATCCTGCTCGACCTCCACCTTCCCGACATGCCCGGCGAGACCGTCCTGCGGCACCTGCGGTCCAGCCCGGCGACCGCCGACATCCCGGTCGCGATCCTCAGCGCCGACGCCCGGCCGGCCCTGATCGAGCGGCTCCTGGCCGAGGGGGTCCGCGGGTTCCTGACCAAGCCCCTTGACGTCAGGGAGCTCCTCGGCCTGGTCGACGGCGTCGCCGCCGAGCGCGAGCAGGCCGCCACCGGCTGACCGGCGCGCCCGCCTCAGTCGACCCGGTCGAACGGCCAGCCGGAGACGACCACCTGCATGGGCCGGCCCTCGATCTCGGCCCCGAAGACGGCCCGGTCGGGGCTGTCGGGATCCTCGCCGACCCGGAAGCCACCGCCAGGGAGGGGCACAAGGGCGTCGGTGTCGCTGTCGGGCCATTCCAGGGCCAAGGTGCCGCCGGCGGCCGGGACGACCCGGACCTGGGGGGTCCACGGGTTGTAGGCGGCGTAGGTCCCGACCAGCGCCGCCAGCGCCGCCGGGAGGCCGTCGGCGGACGGGGTGGGCGGCGCCTCGTGGTCGCTCGGCG
>DATENJ010000407.1:0-4831 GCA_035275125.1 Actinomycetes bacterium
CTGCGTATCCAGCAGGGACGGCCTCAGGACGTCCTGGAGCTGGCCGGCACCAGCGTGGCCACCTACCGGCGGCTCGACCTGGCCTGGGAGACCGCGGCCAGCCTCCTGCTCGGCGCCTTCGGGTCGATCATGGTGGGCGACACCGCCAGCGCCACCCGGGATGCGACCGAGGCGGTCCGGCACCTGACCCCGATCGAGGACAGCTGGGGACTGGTGCACGCCGAGGCGATGCTCGGGGTGGTCGCCAACGCCGAGCATCGCTTCGCCGACGCCGCCGACGCCCTCACCCGGGCCGCCGAGCTGTCCGAGCGGCTCGGGTTCGTCGGCCAGGCGGCCCTCCACCTCACCTCCCTTGGCCGCGTCCAGCAACGCTCCGGCGCCCCCGACCAGGCCGCCGATACGCTTGCCCGGGCCATCCAGGCGGCGACCACCGGTGGCGACCTCCGCATGGCGGCGACCGCCCGGACCCATCTGGCCCGCACGCTGCGCGGCGCCGGGGACCGGCGCAGGGCGCGCGGCCTGCTCGAGGAGAACGACCGCTGGTACCGGGCGTCGGGAGGGGGCGACGGCGCCCTGCTCACCCGCTGCCTGCTGGCCGCCCTGTCACTGGAGCCCGGCACCGGGGAGGCGGCGGTCCAGGACCTCCACACGGTGCTCGACGAGGCCCGGCAACACCAGGATCTCGAGACCCAGATCCTGGCCCTTGACGCCCTGGCGCACGCCGCCGCCGCCCGCGGCGACCAGCCGGGGGCGGCGCGGCTGCTGGAGGAGGCGGACGGCCTGCATGCGCAGGTCCGGCACACCCTCGACGACGCCGACCGGTTCGACGCGATGGTCGCTCGCGGAGCTCCGCTCAGACGGTGATGACGATCTTGCCCCGGGTGTTGCCCTCGGCCAGCCTGCGCATCGCCTCGGGAACCTCGTTCAGCGGGTAGCTCGGGCCGACGTCGGGGACGAGCTTGCCGGCCGCCAGCAGCTCCCGCAGGGTCTGCAGGTCTTGCGGCCGCTCCTTGGAGGCGAGCATCTGGAGCCGCTGGCTGACGAACCGCGACATCAGGGGCGCCCGCAGGTTGCGGAAGAAGCCGCCCATCAGCCGGCCGCCCCCTTCCCCGCCGACGATGACCAGCGTCCCGGCCGGGGTCAGGGCCCGCCGCAGCGCCGAAAGGCTCCGGCGGCCGGCGGTGTCGACGATCAGGTCCCACTGGCGGGTCCCGTCGGTGACGTCGTCGCGGGTGTAGTCGATCACGTCGTCGGCGCCGAGGGAGCGGACCAGCTCCAGCTGGCCGGTGCTGGCCACCCCGGTCACCTCGGCCCCGAACGCCTTGGCCAGCTGGACCGCGAACGATCCCACCGACCCGGCGGCCCCGATGACCAGGACCCGCTGGCCGGGCTCGACCCGGCCGACGTCGCGGAGCGCCTGGAGGGCCGCGAACCCCGAGATCGGGACGACCGCCGCCTGCTCGAAGCTGAGGTTGGCCGGCATGGCGGCGAGGTGGTCCTCGGGGGCAAGGGCGTACTCGGCGAAGGAGCCGTCGGCCCAGCCGAACACCGCGTCACCGGGCTGGAACCGGGTCACCTCGGGCCCGACCGACTCCACCTGCCCGGCGAGGTTCATGCCCCGGACCGCGACCTTGGGCTTGCCGAACCCGAAGCCGATGACCCGGAGCAGGTAGGGCATGCCGGTCATGAGGTGCCAGTCGCCCCGGTTCAGGCCGGCCGCCCGGACCCGCACCAGCACCTGGTCACCGGCCGGCACCGGCTGGTCGATGGCCCGGAACTCCAGGGTGTCGGTGTCGCCGTAGCGGTCCTGCACGATCGCCTTCATGGTGTGCTCCCCGTGTCGTCCATGTCCTCTGGCAGTCCAGCGGCTTACGGTGTAAGGTAACCGTACAGTGTAAGGTTGTCAACTATGAATTCTCACCCCAGCCCCACGCCCCGGCTCCCGCTGACCAGGCAGCGGGTGCTCGACACCGCCCTCCAGCTCGCCGACCGGGACGGCGTCGGGTCGCTCAGCATGCGCAAGCTCGCCCAGGAGCTCGGGGTCGAGGCCATGTCGCTGTACCACCACGTGGCCAACAAGGACGCCATCCTGGACGGCCTCATCGACATCGTCTTCAGCGAGATCCAGCTGTCCTCGGGCCGGACCGACTGGAAGGAGGCCATGCGCCAACGGGCCATCTCGGCCCGCGAGGCCCTCCGTCGCCATCCCTGGGCGACCAGCCTGATGGAGTCGCGGCCCACCCCCGGCCCGGCGAACCTGCGACACCACGACGCCGTCCTCGGCATCCTGCGCAACGCCGGCTTCTCGATCGAGCTCGCCGCCCACGCCTACTCCCTGCTGGACGCCTACATCTACGGGTTCGCGCTGCAGGAGACCAGCCTGCCGTTCAGCACGCCGGAGGAGACCGCGGAGGTGGCCCGGACGATGATGGCCGAGTTCGCGGCC
Organism: Actinomycetes bacterium; assembly: GCA_035275125.1. Lineage (GTDB taxonomy): Bacteria > Actinomycetota > CALGFH01 > CALGFH01 > CALGFH01 > CALGFH01. Next base: position 2,447 of record DATENJ010000407.1, read on the forward strand.
GGCACCTACCCGCACCTCACCGAGATCGCCACCGAGCACGTCCTGCAGCCCGGCTACGACTACGGCGACGAGTACCGGTTCGGGCTCGACCTGGTCCTCGACGGCCTCGACCGGGCCCTCGGGGCTCGCTCGACCGGGAACAGCGGCGCCGTACCGGTCAAGGGCTCGGCCAAGGTGGCCGACCTCAAAGAGACGGGGCGACTGCCCTGACCGATGGAGGAGGCTGCCCCTTGGGCTCGGAGCGATACCGGCTGGTCACCCGGAGTGACTTCGATGGGCTGGTGTGTGCCGTGCTGCTCCAGCAGCTCGGGTTGGTCCGCGACATCCTGTTCGTCCATCCCAAGGACGTGCAGGACGGGCAGGTGGAGATCGGGCCCGGCGACATCGCCACCAACCTCCCCTACTCGCCGGACGCCCATCTGGTGTTCGACCATCACCGCAGCGAGACCGTTCGCAACGCCACCATCGCCGCCAACCACGTCATCGACCCCGACGCGCCGTCGGCGGCCAGGGTGGTCTACGACTACTACGGCGGGGCGGAGCGGTTCCCGGAGATCGCGCCGGAGCTGATGCGGGCCGTCGACCAGGCCGACTCGGCCCAGTACTCGCTGGAGGAGGTGCTGGCGCCCACCGGCTGGGTGCTGCTCAACTTCCTGATGGACAGCCGCACCGGGCTGGGGCGCTTCCGCGACTTCAGGATCTCGAACTACCAGCTGATGATGCAGCTGATCGAGGCCTGCCAGCACCACGACATCGACGAGATCCTGCAGCTGCCGGACGTGCGGGAACGGGTGGAGCTCTACCACCAGCAGACGGCGGCGTTCGTCGAGCAGCTCCAGCGCTGCAGCAGCGTCCGCGGCAGCGTCGTGGTCGTCGACCTGCGGGAAGAGGAGATCATCCACGCCGGGAACCGCTTCATGGTCTACGCGCTGTTCCCCGCCTGCACGGTGTCGGCCCACGTGCTCTGGGGCAAGCAGCGCCAGAACACCGTGATCGCGGTGGGCAAGTCGATCCTGGACCGCAGCTCCAGCGCCGACATCGGCGCCCTGATGCTGTCCCACGGCGGCGGCGGCCACGCCAACGCCGGCACCTGCCAGGTGCCCCACGACCACGCCGACCGCGTTCTCGACGAGCTGGTCGGCCAGCTGAACGCCACCACCAGGACCACGGTCTAGGCCCCCGGCCAAGGGCGCCTCAGCCGCCGCCGAGGAGGGTGGTCAGGTCACCGACCGGGCCGAGATGGCGGAGCTTGTCGGGGTTGACGATCGAGCGGAGGGTCTGGACCCGGCCGTCGGCGATGTCGAGAGCGAGGACGCCCACAAGGCGGCCGGCCGGGTCAAGGGTGAGCAGGCCCGGGTGGCCGTTGATCTCGGCCGGGGCGTACCCGATGTCGGCGGCGTGGCCGCGGCGGGCCAGGCCGACCAGGAACCGGGCGATCCGCTCGGCCCCGTGGAGGGGGCCGGCAAGGGCCGGGGCCTTGCCGCCGCCGTCGCCGTGGAGGACGGCGTCGGTGGCCAGCATGCCGACCAGGCCCTCGGTGTCGCCCTGGTCGATGGCGGCGAAGAACCGGCGGGCCAGCTCCTCACGCTGGCGCCGGGAGGCCTCGAACCGGGGACGGCCGGCCTCGACGTGGCGGCGGGCCCTGGCCGCGATCTGGCGGCAGTTGTCCCCCGACCTGCCCACCAGCTCGGCGATCTCGGCGTAGCCGTACCCGAACACCTCGTGGAGCAGGAACACCGCCCGCTGCACCGGTGACAGCCGCTCGAGCAGGACCAGGAACGCCAGCGACAGGGTGTCGGCGGTCTCGGCATGGACGGCCGGGTCCTCCGCCTCGCCGGTCACCAGCGGCTCCGGCAGCCAGTCGCCAACGTACTGCTCGCGGCGGACCCGGGCCGAGCGCAGGTGGTCGATGGCCAGGCGGGTCGTGACCGCCGACAGATAGGCCTTGGGCGAGGCGACCTCGGCGCCGCCGGAGACGGCGCGGTGGAACCGCAGGAACGCCTCCTGGACCAGGTCCTCGGCCTCGCTGGCGCTGCCCACCATCCGGTAGGCGATCGAGAACAGCAGCGGCCGCAGCTCCTGGTGGGCGTCACCCTCGCTCATCGTCCTCCTAGTCAACCAGACCGGTGCCGCCCCTCATGACGAGGCGGGACGGCCGGGCGTGACAGCGGCGCCACTGTCACGCCCGGCGCCGGCTCCCCGTCTGAGAGGGAAAGACTCCGACTCAAAGGAGCTGACCATGAGGATCTTCGTCGCCGGGGCGACCGGGACACTGGGTCGCCGGCTGGTGCCGCTGCTGCTCGCGGACGGCCATCAGGTGACCGCCATGACCCGCTCGCCGGGCAAGGCCGCCGGGCTGCGGTCGGCCGGGGCCGAGCCGGTGGT
>DATENJ010000408.1:0-4657 GCA_035275125.1 Actinomycetes bacterium
CGCTGCTCACCACCCTGCTGCTGTCGTTCGGGGTGCCGATGGTGCTCGGTGGCGACGAGCTCGGCCGCACCCATCAGGGCAACAACAACGCCTACTGCCAGGACAACGAGCTCTCCTGGGTCGACTGGTCACAGACCGACCAGGGCCTGCTGAGCTTCACCCGGCGGCTGGTGGCGTTCCGGCGCGCCCACCCGGTCTTCCGCCGGCGGCGCTTCCTCGTCGGGATCGAGGCGGCCGAGCTCGCCTGGTTCACCCCCGCGGCCACGCCGATGACCTCGGAGAACTGGGCCGATCCGAACGCCAGGGCCCTGACGATCTACCTCGATGGCGATGACCAGCCCGACCTCGCCGCCGACGGCACGCCGCTGCTGGACGACGAGTTCCTGGTGCTGGTCAACGGCTGGTGGGAGAAACTCGAGTTCCGGGTGCCGGACATCGGCGCGACGCGAGCGTGGCGCGTCGAACTGGACACCTACGACCCCGCGCCAGCCGCAGATCCGGAGGCCCTGCGCGCCGGCGACGCCATCGTGCTCGGTCCCCAGTCCATCGTGGTGCTGCAGAGCAAAGGTGGAACGTGACGGTGGGCCACTGAGGCGACGCCGAGCCAGGAGCACCAGGTAGCGTCAGCTGTCGGCGGACGCCCAGCAGAGGCAGAACGGATGCCCGGCGGGATCGGCGTAGACCTGGAAGACCTCGGCCGCCTCGGGATCCTCGGCCGGCTTCAGGAGCCGCGCGCCCAGCGAGATCGCCCGCTCATGCGCGGCCTGGAGGTCGTCGACCCACAGGTCCAGATGCAACTGCTGCTGCGGTATCCCGTCCGGCCAATCGGGGGGCACATGGTTCGGCGCAAGCTGCACGCCAAGTCGCCACTCGCCGTCGACCACCACGCTGTGCCAGTCGTCCTCAGCGTCGACCGTGCCCCCCAGAAGATCCGCCCAGAAGCTGCTCTCGGCGGCGAGGTCGGCGGCGTCAAACACGACAATCTGTCGCCTGATCTTCATGCCGTCATCCTCTCACAGGCCAACCACAGACAGCCCCGGGCGGACGCCGTGGGGCCGATCTGCCAGGCGCTGGCGCCCCGAGGGCCGGTCAAGAGACGATGGCCAGAGCGAATGTGCGAAAGGGGCCAGCCATGCTCAACGGGGACAAGGTCGTGTTGCGTCCGGTGCGTGAGCGCGATCTCGCGGCATTCATCGACGCGCACACCGAGATCTCCAACCGCGGCGAGTTCTTCCCCCTTGGCGTCCTGTCGGAGTCGGCGCTCCGGCGCAGCCACGCCGAGACGGGTCTTTGGGAGCGGGATGAGGGCACCCTCCTCATCTGGAATCGGGACGACGTCATGGTCGGCCACATCGAATTCTTCCGACCGGTCAACTACTGGGACGCCTACGAGCTCTCCTACCAGCTGTACGCCCAGGAGCACGCCGGCCAGGGATACACGAGCGAGGCGGTGCGCCTGCTGGTCGACTACCTGTTCGGGGCGAAGAAGGTCAACCGCATCTCGTTGGTGATCGTGCCCGGGAACGCCCCGAGCCGGCGGATCGCGGAGAACTGCGGGTTCCAGCTCGAGGGAACAGCGCGCGGCGCCTTCTTCCACGGCGGCCGCAGCGTCGACGTGCTCATCTACTCGCTGCTCCGCGACGACCCGCGGCCCTGGCACAAGTCGGACTCGTAAGGGTAGCGGTCAGCCGGGACCAACCGGCAGCTGGTAGTCCAGCCAGCGCTCGTCGCGGGTCGCCCCGATCCGCTCGTAGACGGCTTGCGCGCGGTGGTTGTCGACCGCCGTCTGCCAGAGGAGCTGGGTCGCGCCGTGCTCGCGGCAGCGCTCCAGGCAGGCGGCGATGAGTCCGTCGGCCACCCCGGTGCCGCGCGCCTCGGCGGCCACGTACAGGTCGTTCATCACCCCAACGCGGGCTGCGTCCAGCGTCTGCCAGGTCCAGAAGAGGGTGGCGTAGCCGACAGCCCCGCCGGAGTCGTCGCGGGCGAGCAGCTGCAGCCCCTCCCGTTGCGGGTCGGCGAGCAGCGCCTGCGACAGCTCCAGCAGGGCCTGCCCGCTGGGCGCAACCTGGTAGAAGTCGCAGTAGGCGCGCATCAGCGGCAGCAACTCTGGCAGGTCGGCGGGGCCGACCACAGTGATCCACACGGACCCTCCCTCCCCCGTTCCAATCCGGCAGGCCTGACCTCGACTACTCGAGCAGGCGCCCGGCCAGGTTCAGGTCTGGATCCGGCTCTGTCCAGCCGGCCAGCTCGGGCGGCACGGGCGGCACGGGCCGGGTGTCGACGGTCAGGCGGCCGGTGCCGTCCAGGCGGGCCTGGAAGTTGACCTGCAGCTCGGGGTCGAGCTCGGGATGGTCGCGGCGCTGGTGGGCGCCGCGGCTCTCGGTGCGGGCCAGCGCTCCCAGCAGGGTGGCCTCGGCGGTGGCCAGGGAGGCGCGCAGGTCGAGGGCGTGGGCGAGGTCGGCGTAGCCCTCGGACGTGGGCCGGACGTCCACCTCGCCGGCCAGCAAGCGCAGCTCGGCCACCCGCTCCAGGCCGTCCCGCAGCCCGGGCTGGTCACGGACCACGCCGCAGGTCTCCCACATGGTGTCGCGGAGGGCCCGCTGCAGGGGGCGGGCGAACTGGCGCCCTTGACGGATGAAGCTGGACAGCTCCTGGTCGGCGGCCCGGACCACGCCGCGGGCGCGCAGGGCCAGGTCGCGGGAGGCCGAGTAGGCCGCCGCGGCCTCACCGGCCCGGCGGCCGAAGACGACCGTCTCGGCCAGGGAGTTGCCGCCCAGCCGGTTGGCCCCGTGCAGCCCGGAGGTCACCTCCCCGGCCGCGTAGAGGCCGGCCACGTCGGTGGCGTGGGTGTCGGGGTCGACCACCACCCCACCCATCGAGTAGTGGGCGGTGGGGGCGACCTCCATGGGCTGCTGGGAGATGTCCAGCATCTGGTACTCCAGGAACTGGCGGTACATCCGCGGCAGCCGCTCCAGGATGATGTCCTTGCTGAGGTGGGTGATGTCCAGGAACACCCCGCCGTTGGGCCCGCCACGGCCCTGGGTGATCTCGGTGTAGTTGGCCAGCGCCACCCGGTCGCGGGCCGACAGCTCCATCCGTTCGGGGTCATAGCGGGCCATGAACCGCTCCCCCATGGCGTTCTTGAGCTGGCCGCCTTCGCCGCGGACGGCCTCGGTCACCAGCGTGCCGGCCGCCTCCTCGGGGCTGACCATCCCGGTGGGGTGGAACTGGACCAGCTCCATGTCGGCCAGCCGGCAGCCGGCCCGCAGGGCGAGGTACATGCCGTCGCCGGTGTTCTCGTCCCGCCGGGAGGACGAGCGCCGCCAGATCCGGGTGTGGCCCCCGGCGGCCAGCACCACCGCGTCGGCCAGGAACACGGTCCGCTGGCCCGTCTCCAGGTCGAACGCCAGGGCCCCGAAACAGGCCCCGTCGGCGACCAGCAGCTGGGACACATACTGGTCATCGATCACCGTGAGGCCCAGCTCGGTGACCTTGGACGCCAAGGTCCGCAGGATCGCCCGGCCCGTCCAGTCGCCGGCAAAGCAGGTCCGCCGCCACCGGTGCGCGCCGAAGAACCGCTGGTCCAGGCGACCGTCCGGGGTGCGGGCGAACGGGGCGCCCCAGTCGGCCAGCTCCAGCACCGCCGCCGGCGCCTCGGTGGCCATGAGCTCGACCACCCGCGGGTCGGCCAGGAAGTAGCCCTCCCGCAGGGTGTCGCCGAAATGCTGTTGCCAGGAGTCCTGCGGGTCCACCGTGCCCAGGGCGGCATTGATGCCGCCGGCGGCCAGCACCGTATGGGCGTCGTCACGGCGGCGCTTGCCCAGCACCACGACCTCGCTGCCGGCCTGGTGGGCGGCGATGGCGGCGCGCAGCCCGGCCGCTCCCGTCCCGATCACCAGGACGTTGGCGACATTGCTGCGAGGCGGGGAACTCGGCATGGGGCTCGGCGGTGTCTGAAGGGTCGGTGGACACCTCTAGCATGCACCCGCCGTCGGGCCCTCGCCCAGCGCCGAAGGCGTGGCAAGGGGAATCGAACCTTCCGCCAGGCCGATGCGTGTTATGGAGGAGAAGTCGAAGCGAAGGGTGGTGCGATGACGGGTCCGGGGGAAGCGGTGGTCGTCCGCTTGCCCGAGCGGTTCGAGGCGTTCTACGAGCGCGAGTACCACCGCGTGGTCGGGTTCGCCTACGCCCTGACCGGGAGCTGGGAGGCGGCCGAGGACGCCGCCCAGGAGGCGTTCCTGCGCGCCCACCGGGACTGGGAGCGGGTCGGCCGCTACGACCAGCCAGGCGCCTGGGTGCGACGGGTGGCCGCGAACCTGGCCGTCTCTGGCCTTCGGCGCCGGCTGGCCGAGGCCAAGGCCTTGCTCCGCCTGGCGGCACGACGGCAACCCGACCCGCCCCTCCAGGCGGAAGCGGTGGACTTCTGGCGGGCGGTCCGGGCCTTGCCGAGCCGCCAACGCCAGGCCGTTGCCCTGTTCTACCTGGAGGACTGGCCGACCGCTGAGATCGCCCGGTTCCTCGGCTGCAGTGCGACCACCGTCCGCGGCCACCTGCACCGCGGCCGAGCCGCCCTGGCCAGACGCCTTGGCGAAGCCTGGGAGGAGGAGTCATGAGCGTCGACACCCGCGGCCGCCGCGCCGCCCAGGCCGTGGTCAAG